>CAZNSL010000166.1:0-9092 GCA_964574975.1 uncultured Alcaligenaceae bacterium
TATATGCTGTTCCCACCGGAGGCGCGACGTGAACGCCGGCGATCGGCTCGGGCCGTGGGTCATCGACGCGGAGATCGGCCGCGGTGCGATGGGTGCCGTCTGGCGTGCCCGCCACGCCGAGACTGGGACGGTCGCCGCCGTGAAGCGGCTCAGCCCCGAACTCTCGCGCGACGGCTTGTTCGTCCAGCGCTTCCGCCGCGAGATCGAAGCCCTCGGCCAACTCGACCACCCCAACATCGTCCGCTTCCTCGAAGCCGGCGAGGGCGACAGTACCTTCTATTACGCGATGGAGTACGTCGATGGCCGCGACTGCGAGGCGATCCTGCGAGACCGCGGGCGGCTCGATCCGACCGAAGTTCTTGCCATCGCCAGACAGGTCGCCGCGGCGCTCAAGCACGCCCACGACCGCGGCGTCATCCACCGCGACCTGAAGCCGGCGAACCTCATGATCGCTCGCGCCGACGGGGCGGTGAAGCTGACCGATTTCGGCGTCGCCAAGTTGTTCGCTCGGCCGCCGATCACCGCGGCCGGCAGCTTCGTCGGCACCGCCGCATACCTCGCGCCCGAACTCGCCACCGGCAAGCCGGCCACCAAGCGTACCGACTTCTATTCCCTCGGCGGTGTCCTCTACGCCCTCCTGTGCGGCCGGCCGCCGTTCCCCGGCGACAACGTCGTCGAACTGCTCCACAAGCAGTGCCATGCCACACCCGACCGGCCGCGACGGCTCGTGCCGGAGATACCGCACGACATCGACGACCTGGTCATGCAACTCCTCGAAAAGGACCCGGCGCGTCGCCCCGCCGACGGTTCGGTGCTTCTGCGCCAGATCGACCGCATCGCGGGCAAGCTCGAACGCCAGGCGGCCGATGCGCCCGCCGCGTTCGGCGACGCGCCGACGGTGCAGGCGGACATCCTCCCCACGCACGGCCGGGCCGCTCTGCCGCCGGAGTTCGAGGGTAAGGGGCCGGCGACGATCGCGGCGGACCTGATGCGGCAGGAGCTGACCGAGTTGAACCGAGGCGGGCCGGTGCAGCGGTTCTTCAATCACCCGGCAACGCTCGTTGCCATGTTCGCCACCTGCGTCGGACTGATCGCCTGGGGCGTCTGGGGTCCGCGGCCGACGGCCGAGTCGCTCTACGCCCAGGCCAAGCCGCTGATGGACTCCCCACGGCCGTACGACCGCGAGCGCGCTTGGAACGAATACCTCGAACCGCTCGAACGCAAGTTCCCCGGCCACGCGCACGCCGAGGAGGTGGCGGCTTTCCGGCGACGGATGCTCGGCGAATCGCAGCACGACCGGGCCGTCGATCGGGCTGTGACAGACGCGCCCAAAACCGCGGCGGAACGGTTCTACCGCACCGGCCTCGCGCAGTTGCAGGCCGGCGACACCGCCGCCGCGCGGCGCACCTGGGCGGCACTGACGACGGCGTTCGCCGGTTCGCCGGACGACGCGCCGTGGGTCGATCTGGCGAGCCGTGGCCTCTCGAAGCTCGATGGCCTCTCGCCGCAACGCGACGACGCTCTTGCGTCGGCCCTCGATCGCATCAAGCGACTGCGCACCGCCGGCAAGGCCGACGAAGCCGCACGGGTCCTCGCGGCATTCGAGGTTCTGTACGGGGACGACCCGGCCGCGCTGGCGACTCTACGAGCCGCGAGGGACTGACGATGCCCATCCGCGCACGCCACCACGCCACCGGCGAGACGCTCGATATCCGCATCGACGGTGGCCGCATTGCCGAGGTCATTCCCGCCGGCGGTGACTCGACCGACTGGGTCGCGCCGTCCTTGTTCGATATTCAGGTCAACGGCTGTCACGGCGTCAGTTTCAACGCCCCGAATCTGACCGAGGGCGACGTGCGTCGCGTCGCCGACGAGGTCCGGTCACACGGCTGCGGCGGATTCTGCCCGACGCTCGTCACCGCGCCGGCCGACGCCCTCGCCCACGGCTTCGCCACCCTGGCCCGCGCCTGCGATACGGACGCCGACTTGAACCGCGCGATGCCAGCGTTCCACCTGGAGGGGCCGTACATCGCGGCCGAGGATGGCCCACGCGGGGCGCACCCGAAGGCCCACGTCCGACCGCCGGATCGCGACGAGTTCCAGCGCTGGCAGGACGCGGCCGGCGGACGCATCAAGCTGGTAACGCTGGCTCCCGAGGTCGCCGGTGGGTTGGCGTTCATCGAGTGGCTGACGCAACGCGGTATCGTCGTCGCCATCGGCCACACGGCGGCGACGCCAACGACGATCCGCGACGCGGCGCGGGCTGGCGCTCGGCTCAGCACGCACCTCGGCAACGGCTGCCATGCGATCCTGCCGCGGCACGAAAACTACCTCTGGGAGCAATTGGCCGACGACGGCTTGTGGGCCAGCGTGATCGCCGACGGACACCACTTGCCGTCGGCGATCCTTCGATGCGTCATGCGCGTGAAGACAGCGGCGCGGACCGTCCTCGTCAGCGACGCCGGCAGCCTCGCCGGTCTGCCGGTCGGGCGCTACGATTGCTGGGGCCAGGAGTTCGAGGTCCACCCGGCCGGGAAAATCGTCGTGCCCGGCACCGGCTTCCTCGCCGGCTCGGCGGTGTTCCTCGACTCGTGTGTCGCCCACACCATCCGCGGCGGCTTTGCGAGCGTCGCCGAAGCAGCGACGATGGCCGCGGTGCGGTCGCGCGAGCTGCTCGGCTTACCGATACCACGGCTCGCACCGGGCGAACCGGCCGATTTCGTCGCGATCGACGGCAACGGCCGAGTGCGGCCCGCGTGACGTTCGGCGTGCGTCGACGGATTGCATCCGCCGCGGCAGACGGGTATACATTAACTGGACTCTCACCCCGCTGTCCGCCCACGGTCACTTACCGATGGCGACCGACCCGACAGGCTCCGTGACTGCCTGGATCGGCCGGCTCCTGGCCGGCGACGGCGACGCACTCGCGCCGCTGATCCGCCGCTACTTCGCGCCGCTGGCCGCCGTCGCCGATCGGCGCATTCCCGGTGGCGGACACGCGGGCGGCGACGACTTGGCCAACAGCGCGTTCGTCGACCTCTGGCGCGGTGTGGCCCGCGGCCAGTTGCCCAACCTCGCAGGCCGCGGCGAGTTGTGGGGCCTCCTGCTGTCCATCCTCAATCAGAAGGTGACGGACCACTACCGCTATACCCATCGCGACAAGCGACCACCCCCAGAAGACCGCGTCGACGCCGACCTGGACGAGTTCCCATCCGACGACGTGGACCCGCTCCTGGTCGCCGCCGTGGACGAAGAATTTTGCCGCGTGCTGGACGTCCTCGGCGAGGACGACCTGCGCGAGATCGCCCAGTACAAGTTGCAGGGCTACGATACCGGTGCGATTGCGGCGCGCCTCGACCGCGCGCCGCGCACCATCACCTACAAGCTGAGACTGATCCGCGAGGTCTGGCAGCGGGAGGTACGCCCGTGAGTGCTGCCACGTCCGTCCCCGACCTGCGGCGGGCCGTCGCCGCATGCGACCGTTTCGAGGCCGCCTTCCGCGCCGGCAACCGGCCGCGGATCGAGGACTACTTGACCGACGACGTGCGGCGCGACGTGGTCCTGACGATGCTCGTGTCGCTCGACTGCGACTTGCGCCGGGCGGCCGGCGAGTCCCCGTCGCCGGACGAATACCTGACGCGCTTCCCGACCGACGCCACAACGCTCCGCGCAGCTTTTTTCGATGCCGATTCGCCACTGGCCCCTGAATTCGTCGGCGGCTACGAGTTGCTGGGCGAGTTGGGCTGCGGTGGCATGGGCATCGTCTACCGTGCCCGCCAGCCGGGGACCGGTCGCATCGTTGCCCTGAAACTGGTTCGCACCGACTTGCTCTCCGACATCGGCGAACTGGAGCGGCGGTTCGATACTGAGGCGAAGTCCGCGGTGCTCGAACACGCCCACATCGTACCGGTGTACGATGTCGGCCGCGACGGCGGCCGGGCGTTCATCGTCATGCGGCTGATCGAAGGCCGAAACCTGGCCGACGAGTTAGCGGCCGGCCCGATGCCCGTTCGGCGGGCCGCCGAAGTGGTGGCCAAGATCGCCGACGCGGTGCGACACGCTCATGCCCGCGGCGTGCTGCACCGCGACTTGAAGCCGAAAAACGTGCTGACCGACGCGGACGGCGAACCGTACGTCACCGACTTCGGACTCGCCTGCCGGCTCGACGCCACCCACGACCTGACGCCGTCGGGCGCGATGCTCGGCACGCCGCAGTACATGGCCCCGGAACAGGCGTCCGACGCAGCCAAGGTCGGGCCACCGGCCGACGTGTACGCGCTCGGGGCGACGCTCTACCACTGCCTGACCGGCCGCCCGCCGTTCGAGGCGGACAACGTCCTGGAGTTGTTGCGGTGCCTCAATCAGGAGGAGCCGGTACCGCCTCGACGCCTCCGTGCCGGCATCGACCGCGACCTGGAGACCGTCTGCTTGCGCTGCCTCGAGAAGTCGCCGTGGCTTCGTTACCCGTCGGCCGAGGCACTAGTCGACGACCTGCGATCCTTTCTAGGTGGCGAGCCGATCCGGGCGCGGCCGCCGGGCCGACTCGAGCGGGCTTGGCGCTGGTGCTGGCGGCATCCGGCACGGGCGTTTGCGGCGATTGCGATCCTTGCGGCGATCGTCGCCGGTAGTATCGCGGGCGTTGCCGTCCACCTGGCCCGAGTCGCCGGGGCGCTCCAGGTCGCCAAGACCGAGGCCGAGACTCAGCACGCCTTGGCCGAAAGTCAGCGTCGTCGCGCCGAAGCTGCCGAGGCGCGACAGGCACTTACCACGTCGCTCAACGAGTGTCGCAGCGGTGAGATCGGTCGCGGCCTACTCCGCTTGTTGCGCGTCCTCGACACCGCGCCGAACGAAGCTACCGATGTCCGGCAGGCGGCCCGCGCCAACGTCGCCGCGTGGGGCCGCTACCTCAGCGTGCCGCGGGATGTCTACGAAGTCCCCGGCCGACTTTTCTCGGGCGCGTTCCGCCCGGATGGTCGGGCGATCCTCCTCGCAGCCGAAGAACGCGGCCGCACCCGGGCGCACCTGCTCGACGCGACTACGGGCGAGCGCCTCGCGCCGCCGTTCGACTTCGACGGGCTGGTTACGCGAGTGACTTTCCGAACGGACGGTGCGCTCGCCGTCGCGGCCGGCCCGAAAAAGGCGGCCCGGCTGTGGAACCCGAACACCGGCCAGCCGGTCGGCATGCCGCTGCTCCATGCCGGCCACGTCGAGGCCGTCGCATTTAGCCGCGACGGCCGGTGGCTGGCGACGGGGGCCGCGGACGGCACGATACGCATCTGGGACGGGGCCACGGGTAGTGCCACCGCGCTCCAAATGCGCCTCGATGGCCCGGTGCAGGCCGTGGCGTTCGACGCGGCCGGGGCGGTCCTGGCCGTCGGTGGCGGGGCGGCGAAACACCCACCAGGCGGGGCGGTCGCGGGTGAGGTCCGACTGTTCGACGTGGCGACCGGTCGGCGACTCGCCGCGCAGAGCCTGCCGTCGATGGTGACGGCTCTGGCGTTCAGTCCGAATGGCAGACTCCTCACCGCCGGGTGTCAAAGTGGCGTGGTGCGGACTTGGCACAGCGGCGAATGTGAGGGTGGGACCCCGGACAGCCACACCACCGCACCAACCCACTACCTCGAGGAAAATGCTGGACCGGACCTGCCGCCCGGCGAGTGCGTCGCCTGTCTGGAGTACTTCCCCGACGGCCGGACGTTGCTCGTCGGTCACGGAAACCTAGTGTCGGGTCACGGCGGGGCACGGCTATGGGACGTGGCAACGTGGACGCCGGCGTCCGCTGGTGTTATGCCGCGCTCGTCGCTGTGTGCCGCGGCGGTGGCCCCGGACGGTCGGCGCATGTTACTCTGCGATCGCAATTCGCAGGCCTGGCTGTGGGAGCCGGCTCCTGGGATCCGGCCCGCGGTCGTTTTGCGCCATCCGTCCACCGTCGAGAAAGCTACGGTCGCCGACGGTTGTATCGTGCTGACGCGCTGCGTCGACGGCCTGGTCCGGTTGTGGGATACCCGGTCGCCCGACCGGCCCGCGCATGTACTGACTCACGGTGCCGAGGTGCTGGCGTTCTCCTTGTCGGGGGATGGGCGGACGGCGGCGACCGGCGGGGCCGACGGTGCGGTACGGTTGTGGGACGTGGAATCCGGCCAGCAGCGCGGGCCGGAAATCCTCCACGGTCGGGGCGATCAGGTGAATGCGGTGGCCTTGAACCACGATGGCACGCACTTACTCTCGGCGGGATACACTCTCGCCGTCAAGACGTGGGACATTTCCGGTGCTACTAAGGAGGGGCCAACGTTTCAACACCCGGAACTCGTGACGGAGATGGCGTTTACCGCCGACGGCTGCTCCGCCGTGACGGCGTGCTGCGACGGCGTTGTACGCTACTGGAATCTCGCTGGTGGCCGCTCGTGTGCGACGTGCCTCGAACACGCGGCCATCGTCCGTTCCTTGGTACTCCATCCCCGAGGGACCGTTCTGACCGGCACGAGTGAAGGGATCGCGACCGCCTGGCAGCCCGAGCCGGGCCGGCGACCGATCTCGCACGCGACTCTCGGCTCCGTCATCGGGTCGGGCCTGTACGCCGGAGGGGCCACGGCACTCTCCGGTTGGTCGACCGGCAGCGTGCAATTCTGGCAGACCGCTGACGGCACGCCAGTCGGGCCGTCGCTGCGGCACGGCCGCTTTCTTCACGCAACAGCGAGCTGCGGCGAGGGGCGTGGCTTCCTGACGGCCTCTGGAACAGATGTCGGGCTTTGGCCCGACCCGTTGACTGACGGCCCGGCCACCGCCAATTTGTCGCGGGCACTCGTCGAGGCGTGCGCATGCCTGGTGCTCGACGAGTTCGGGGCATTCCAACCCGTCGGGGCGAACGGCTTGAAGGCTCGCATCGACCAGGCTCGGAATGCCGGACGCTAAGGGCGTGCGCCACACGATACTTACCCGATTTTCCTCTGCGGCCCACACGAAACCGACTGGAGGTGACCCATGGCTGTTCCAACTGGTGCCTGTTACGTGAAGGATCCTGAAACCGGCCAGATGATCTGCAAGGACAACTACACGAAACTGATGTGTCAGAACGAGAGCGGTCAATGGGTCGAGGGCCATACGTGCGCCTCCGCTCTCAGCCCAAACCTCGGAAACGCGTTCGGCCAACTCGCATCCAAAGCGATCGCGAGCGACGCGGACAAAGCGACGGCAATCATCGAGAAGGCCATGAAGGACCTTGCGGGCATCGCCGTCCCGTAGCCTCAACTACGCGGTATCGTGTCGGTGTCGGAGTCGCCCGCTGGGCGAACGCGCGCCGTTTGCTTACCATCTCAACGTCCCTTCGGAACTCGCGTGGAGCGCTTGCCTATGCCTGTGTTTGAGGCCGTGACGCTGGTGGCCTGCCCGCCCCAGCTCGCGTTCGAGTTTGTCGCCAACCCGGCCAACCTCGCCCTGGTCACGCCGCCGGAAATGTATCTGGAAATCGTGGACCCGCCGCTGCGGGTTGCGCTGGGTGCGCGCATCGCCGCACGCACCAGCCGCTACGGCGTCAAGCAGACGCTGGTCAACGAGGTGACTCGCTTCGAGGAGGGCGTCGGCTTTACCGACGAACAGGTCGAAGGCCCGTTCAAGAAGATGATCCACTCGCACCGCGTCGACGCGCACGAGGGCGGCACGCAATTGACCGACACGTTCGATTTCGAAGCTCCCGGTGGTCTGCTCGGCTTCCTCGTGACCAACGACCGCATCCTGAGCGAACTTAAGACGCTGTCGGCGTTCCGTTCCGCGAAGTACAAGGAACACCTCGAGCGCTGAGGTGGAGGATTCGTACCGTGCCGGCCGACGCCATCGCCCACTACCACGACCTGCTCACCGACGCGGTGGCGGCCGACTCGCAGGCCGTCCTGGAGGAGCGGACGCGGGCTACCGGGATGGACTTCGGCAACCGGCCCGTCTGCACCGTACTGCGGCCGCGGCTGCTCTCGCCGCGGCAGTTCGCGTTCCTACGCGCCCGCATGAAGGTGTTAGTGCCGGCGTTCCAGCGCGTCTACGACGCGGCGCTCGCCGACTCGACGTTCCGCGCCCAGTTCGGGTTGCGCGACGTGGAAGAAACTCTGTTCCGCGCCGACCCTGGCTTCCCCGACCCCAGCCCGACGGCACGCTACGATGCCTTCTTCGTCGATGAATCGGCGCTTAAGTTCACCGAGAACAACGCCGAGACACCGGCCGGGGCAGGCTATAACGACGCGCTGACCGAGATGTTCTACGCTCTGCCGGTCGTGCGCGAGTTCTCGAAACGGTATCTTCTGCGGCCGCTGCCGGCGCGGCCTCACGTCGTGAACGCGCTGCTCGGCACCTACGAGCGTTGGCGCGGCAACCGCTCCGCGCTACCGCGAATCGCCATCTTCGACTGGGCCGGCGTTCCCACCGTCAGCGAGTTCCGCGTCTTTCAGAGCTACTTCGCGTCGCTCGGCTTGGAGTGCGGCATCTTCACGCCCGAGGAGGCCGTATACGAGGGCGGCCGGCTCCGCGTCGGCGACTATGCCATCGACGTGATCTACAAGCGCGTTCTCATCAGCGAGTTGCTGGAGCACGGCGGTCTGAACCACCCGATCGTGCGGGCCGTCCTCGACGGAGCGGTATGCATGGTCAACGCCTTCCGCTGCAAGCTGCTGTACAAGAAGGCCAGCTTCGCCGTCTTGTCCGACGAGCGCAACGCGCACCTCTTGACGGCGGACGAGCGGCAGGCCGTGGCCGACCATATCCCGTGGACGCGCGTCGTCGCCGAACGCAATACCGAGTTCCACGGAGCGGCGATCGATCTGGTGCCGCACGTTCTGGCCAACCGCGAGTCGTTCGTCCTGAAGCCGAACGACGAGTACGGCGGTAAGGGAATCGTCCTCGGTTGGACCGTCGACCAGCCGGCGTGGGAGACGGCCGTCCGGCACGCGCTGACGGAGCCGTACGTCGTGCAGGAGAAGGTGGGCCTACCGAGCGAGGCGTATCCGAGCTATCACGACGGTGAGCTGCATCTGATCGATCGGGTGCAGGACACGAACCCGTACGTCGGACCGAGTGGCACGATGGACGCGTGCCTGACGCGGATCTCG
>CAZNSL010000167.1:0-6248 GCA_964574975.1 uncultured Alcaligenaceae bacterium
CTGTGCATCGCGCGGGCCAGCCCGCCGGCGCGCGACGAGTCGTAGGTGCAACTCTTCGGCTCGGCGTGCGTTCGGCGGAGCAAGGTGGACGGCCTGCCGCAGGGCGAGGGCGGCCTGGTCGAGATCGCCGTAAACATGCCAGGCGGTGCCGAGATTGGCGGCGGTGCGGAAGTGGTCGGGGTGTTTGCGGGCGGCGTCGCGCAGTACGTCGAGGGCAGCATCCGTCTTGCCGAGGCGGAGCAGCACGGCCCCGAAGTCGGCCGACTCGTCGGCCGAGCGGTCGGACTTCTTCGCTAGCCGCTCGGCCGCATCGCGGTACGAGTCGCGCAATGGGTTTGGGATTGCCGTCGCCGGAAGCGTGCGCAACAGTCGCTGGTCGGGCAGGTAACCGCGCCACTGCGACGGCAGTTCGGCGAGGACCTCGCCGGAATAGTGCAGTCCCGCCGCGGCTGGCGACGCGACGGCGAACAGGAGGAGGACGGCGCGACGCATGCCGTTAATGTAGCGGGCGGCCCACATGCGCGGGCCGCCCACCGTGTTCGTCGTCGCGGCGACGAAGGACTACGCGGCCGAACTGGAGCGTTTGCGCCGCCAGAGCCAGCCGCCGACGGCCGTGGCCCCGCACAGGACCAGCGTCCCCGGTTCGGGGATCGGTTGGCCGGTGATGCGGTAGATCTGTCCGCTCAGGCCCATCGCGTACATCCGGCCCAAGTTGTCCTCGCCGAACGCGCCGAGGTTGAACCCGCCGAAGACGCTTTGCAAGTTGCGATCCGTCGCCCCGTTGGTGGGGATGTCGGTGCCCGTATAGCGGAACGAGAAGATGCGACCGCTGACGAAGTCGCCGAAGATGTACGTGCCGTCGAGCGACTGGCCGCCGTCGAGGATGTTGCCACCGCGGTAGACGAATCCACCGATCACGGTGCCGTCGCCGTTGGCGCGGGTGTAGTCGTAAATGGGATCGGTGGCCCCTGGCAAGTTGCCGCCGATTCGCCCCTCGCGGATGTCCCAACCGAAGTTTTGGCCGCCGGGGCTGCCGGACCCGATGAAATCGACTTCCTCGCGGGTACTCTGGCCCACGTCGCCGATGTACAGGTTGCCGGTGGCCCGGTCGAAGCTGTTGCGGAACGGGTTGCGCAGGCCCGTGGCGAAGATCTCGCGTCGCGTGCCCGCCCCGAAGTCCGGATTGTTCGCCGGAATGGTGTAGCCGGTCCCGGTGGTGTTCGGGTTGATCCGGAGCAGTTTGCCGAGAAGCTGCGTGTTGTTCTGACCGTTGCCGTCCGGGTCGCCGCCACCACCGCCATCGCCGGTAGCGACGTACAGGAAGTTATCCGTCGGGCTGAAGCCCAGCCAGCCGCCCTTGTGGTTGGTCCGGCCGGCCGGTTGCACGATCGTGAGGATGTTCGCCCGCGATGTCTGGTCGAGGATGCCGTTGGTCACGGTGAAACGGTCGATCCGCGTCTCGCCGGCCGAGTTGCCCGACGGCGTGCTGCCGACGTAGTTGACGTACAGGAAGCCCGTGCCCGCTGATGTGTAAGTTGGGTTGAACGCCATGCCGAGCAGCCCTTCTTCGCCGTTTTGCAACAGCGAACCGCCGCCGGTCTGCGTGAGCGCCTGGGGCAGATTCAGGAACGTGCCGCCGATCGTGCCGTTCGACAGGTTCAGCGAACGAACCAATCCGCCGCGCTCGAGGACGAACGCCCGGTTCGGGTCCGGATCGTTCGGCGCGCCGGTGAGGACCAGCGGGCTGCTGAAGCCGGTGGCGACCTGGGTCAGTGCGATCTGCGCTGACGCGATGGTCGCCGTCGCCGTCAGGGCTACGACGGCGAGAATCAGCCTTCGGAACATGATGTATCTCCAGATGTGAGATCGATCGTGTGCGCGGACGGGTTCAAGTGTGCTACGCATCGGCAACGCGGTCGTCTAGCGAAAAATCACTCGGCGCGCTGAGGTCGCCGTCGCGACGTCATTCCTTGCGCAAGGCTGGCACGAGCGGGGCGCGCAGCGTCGCACGTACCGCCAAGCCGCCGGCGGCCAACCCCGTCACCAGCACCAGCGTCAGCAGCCCCGCGAGCCGCGTCACCGGCACCGTCCCGGCTCCGGTCAGGAGTTGCGGCGCGACCGCTAGCAGTGCGGCCCCGACGCCCGCGCCGAGGCCGAGCAGCAATAGCGCCGCGTTCTCGGCGTAGACCATGCCGCCGAGCGTCGTCCGGCGGTAGCCGAGGGCGCGCATCAGCGCCAACTCGCCGCGCCGCTCCCACACGCCGCGCAACAACACCACCGCCAGACCGAGTGCCCCGAGCAACAGGCCAAAGCCGCCGAGGACCTGGAACGTCGAGAGGTACGTGTTCTCGACGGCGAGGTAGCCGCGCAGCTTGTCGATCGACGGCGTGACGCTCAGGCCGCGAGCGGCGTAGGCCGTCTCGAACAGCTCGCGTACTGCCGGCGGCCCGTCGATGAGGAACATCGAGTAACCTTCCTCGCGCGGGTAGAGCTTGCGGAAGTTGGAGTCGGACATCAGCAGTTCGCCCTGGAACACGCTGTCCTTGAGCAGCCCGACGATGCGCAGCTTGACCGGATTGCCCTGTCCGTCGGGCACTTCGATGACACCGCCCAAACTACTCTTGAGCATCCATTGAACGGTGTTTGCCTCCCCGAAGACGGGGATCGCGCCGTCGTCGCGATCGCTCGCCAGCGCGGCCCAGGATTCGGCCGACGCTTCGGTGCCGGCGAAGTGGAAGCCGCCGCGTTCGATCATCGACTTCGGTACGCCCACGATCCGCGGCCGCCCCGGTTGGTACAGGTTCAGGCAGCTCGCGTCATCGCCGGCCTTGACGCGGATCGGGCTGATCGTTGTGGCATCCAGCACCTTCGACGCGTCCGCGAGCTTCGCTGCCTTGGTCGCCGGGTCGCGCTGGTAGACCTTCTCCAGTGCGTCGAGCAAATCCTGCCGTCCGGCGGGGCTGCCGGGGTCCAGGTAGAGCGGCAGGTCGCTCTCGGCGACGAAGGCGTAGCCGCCGGAGCCGCCGGTCTTGGCCGCGAAGTCGGCCTCCGGCGAGCGGCGGAACGACTCGACGGCGACGAGCAGGAACGCCGCCGCCGCCAGCAGCGCCGCCGTCAGCAGGCTGCGAGCCGGATTCCGGGCCGCGTTGCGGACGCCGAGCCGGGCCACCGCTGCCACACTGCCGGGATGGATCGGCGTCGCCCGTGGCGTCTTCAGCCACGCCCACACAGCCATCAGCGCGGCCGTCAGCGCCAGCGCTCCGCCGCCGAAGAACGCGCCGGCTCGCTCCTCCGCGCCGTGCACGAAGTTGCCGCCAGCGAGCAGCGCGACGGCCAACAGGGCGGTGATCAGGACGCGCCGGCCGTAGCGCTTCGGCTTCGCGGCCACCGCGGACTCGACGGACGTGACGCCACCGATGAGCGCACTCGGCGGGACGTTGCTCAGCCCGCGCACGGCCCACCAGATCGCCAGCAAGCTGACGACCAGCGCCGCGGCGTAGCCGATGGCGAGACTTTGCACGGTGACGTGCAACGCCAGGAACGAGCCGACCGAGCGATCCGGCCACAGCGCCGCGAGCAGCTTGAGCATGAGCGCCGCATAGACCACGGCCCCGAACAAACCGAGCAACCCGCCGAGCGCAGCCACGGCTATCCCCTCGGCGACGAGCAGCCGCCGCACGGTGCGGACGCGGTAGCCGGTCGCGAGTAACAGACCGATGTCCGACGCCCGCCGCTCCAGATTGAGCCGCGTCAACAGGCCGACCAGCACGAGCGCCGCAGCGATCAGGAAGAAGCTAAAGCCGAGGAACAGCAGACCGAAGTCCTGCCCGCCGGTGCTGGCCGCGAGCGCCTTGGCCCGCACGTCCTCGAAGACGAAGCCGCCGATGGCAGGGTCGAGCTTCGCCAACAGCTTGTCGCCGAACTCCTTGGCGACGGCGTTGGCGTCTTGCCCGGCCGGCACCGCGAGCCGGATCGACGTGGCTTCGCCGAAGCGGCTGCCGAACAACTTCCTGCCGGCCGCCATCGACACGTACGCCTTCGGCGTCGTGCGGTAGCGGTCCCAGTACGCTTCGTCGCGCTTTTGGACCTTCTTGTTGTCGTAGGGGAACGGCGGATCCCACTCGGCGAGCGTGAGCTTGTCGGTGATGCCGGGGAACTCCGGCGACAGGTCCGGGTCGGCCGCGACGCCGGTCATGGGAATGCGCCCGCGCAAGCGGAACTTGGCCGTGCGTTCGTGGACGCGGCCCTCCTGTTCCGGCTCGAAGAACTTGAGCGTGACCGTCGCGCCGGGCGCGGCCTTGAGCGGCGACGCCGGCCAGTCGGCCAGGACGATCTCGTCGTCGGCCAACGGCGAGCCGGGAGCGTTAGCGACCGGAGGAACGAATGGCCCTAGCGGTGCGGCCTGCGTCTCGTCGAGCGCGGCGACGACGGAGTACGGTACGGTAGCGCTGCCGTCGCCGATCTCGTTGGCGAGGTAGACGAGCGTCGGCGCGAAGCGCAGCCCCATCTCCTTGGCCACGGCCACGGCGGCCCGCTCGACGGCCGGTTCCAGCAACATCTGCCGGCTTTCGAGGTCGATGACACCGCGCTTGGCGTAGTGCGCCGCGATCTCATCGCGCGACAGCGCCTTGTCGCCGTCGGCGTCCGCGGCCTGTACGACGGATTCGGCGATGCGGGCACGCAGTTCGGTGGCGGCGAGTTTGCCGTCCTTGTTGGAGTCGAGCCGTGCGAACAGGTCGGCAGCGCGACTGGCCGGCCCGCGAACGGCGAGGCCCCAGTCGTCGAGCGTGAGCCGAGGCCGGATTTGTGTGGCGAGTTCGGCGGCTGACTCGCGGCGGGCCAGCACCACATTGGCGCGATCGTCGATGCCGAGCGTCTTGCCCAATTCCGCATCCGGCACGACGGCGAGGAGCGGTTCGGCCGTGCTGGGGCGCAAACTGAAGTTGGCCACTTGCTGACGGGTCAGGATACCAGTCACCTTGAGTGCCAGCACTTCACTGGTTTCGCTCGACGACCTTCGCCCGAGGAGCGATTCTCGCGGCACCGCGCTGGGCTTGGTCAGCCGCACGGTGACGCCGTCCCCTTTGACGACGTTCAGCGCCTTGGCAGCAGGAGTGTTGAGCCACAACTCGCCAGGGGCCATCGACAGCATGGCCTTGGTGGCACCGGCTGACGGGCGAGCAAAAATGTTGTCGAGCGTGTCTTGAATCGCCCCAGAAGGCCGGTACTGCGCCATCGTGAGCCACAGTGCCGCGTTGTGCCCGAGGACGGTGACACCTCGCAGGCGGCGAGTCGCGTCCGCCGGCCCCGCTTCGAGCGTACTCTGGAGCATCACCGCGGGGGCGACCTGCCTATACCCCGTCACGCCCGGGGATGTCTCGACGACGGCTCGGCGGAAGAACCGGTTGGCCGTCATCGTCGAATCGACGCCCAGCAATTGCCGCTCGACCCGCTCGCGCAGGCTGCCGCGGAGCGAGTCGCCGACGAGCAGTGCCCCGGTCAAGACGGCGGTGCCAACGGCGACGCCGAGTAGGACGGCGAGGTTGCCGCGGCGATGGAAGCGCAGGTTGCGGCGCAAAAGTGTGCGAAGGTGCATGAGGCTCCCCGTTGAGCGACGCATCCGTGATGAGTCGCTAAACGTCCACGAGTGTGCCATCGCTCATTTCTGCCCGGCGCGGGAACAGCTTCGCAATCTCGGCGCTGTGCGTCACCACGACCAGCACCGTCCGCTCCGCCCGGTGCAGCTCCAGCAGCAGTTCGCCGACGGCCGTTGCCGTTTTGCGGTCGAGATTGCCCGTCGGCTCGTCGGCCAACAGCAGCGTCGGCCGCAGGACGAGCGCCCGCGCCACAGCCACGCGCTGCCGTTCGCCGCCCGACAGTTCGGCCGGACGGTGGTCGAGCCGCTCGGCCAGGCCGACGCGCTGCAACAACTCTTTCGCCCATGCTTCGGCCCCGCCGGCGTCCGTGGCGACGAGCGTCGGCACCAGCACGTTTTCGAGGACGCTGCACTGCGGCAGTAGATGGTGGTCCTGGAAGATGAAGCCGACGTGCCGGTTGCGGAAGTCGGCCAACTGCGGCTCGGGCAGCGCGAACGGATCAGTGCCGTCGAGGGTCACGGTGCCGCGCGTCGGCCGATCGAGCGTGCCAAGGACGTGCAGCAGCGTGCTCTTGCCGGAGCCGGACGGTCCCGTCACCGCCAGCGACTCGCCGCGGTCCAGCGCGAGCGAGATTCCGCGCAGGATCGGCAG
>CAZNSL010000167.1:6258-9062 GCA_964574975.1 uncultured Alcaligenaceae bacterium
GGGGGGGGGGGGGGGGGGGGGGGGGGGCCCGCCCCCGCCCCAGCCAGACCCTCACCCCCATCCCCTCTCCCGCAAAGCCGGGAGAGGGGGGCCGGAAGTCCCCGGTCAATGTACGGCCCCCCGACGACCGCTCCAACCGCTCCGAGCCGTGGTGCGGCGGCGATGTTCCAGCTCTGCCGTGGACGCCCTGCGTTGCAGGGAGTTTCCCGGAGGCGTTAAGATGGGAATTTGTAAGGTAGACTACCCGCATGCCGGTCCTGCCGGTCGTACCGACATTGCGCCCCTGCGACATGACGTTGATCGACTCCTGCCAACGGTCCTCCCCGCCGGGACCAGCGCCCGGATTGCTCGGGCCGGTCGCCGCCTCCGTTGCACGTGCGCCGGACACTCTCGCCGTCACCTGTGGCGATGAATCGCTGACCTACCGCGAGTTGTGGCACCGGGCCGGCAACCTCGCAGCGCAGTTGCAAGCCCTCGGCGTGCGGCCGGACGTGCCGGTCGCAATTGCCGCCGGGCGGTCGTTCGACTGGCCAATCGCCGTGCTGGCCGTGCTGCGGGCCGGCGGCGGCTACGTGCCGATTGACCCGAACTACCCGGCCGACCGCGTTGCGTTCATGCTCGCCGACTGCGGCGCGAAGGTTCTGCTCGCACAGGCCGACATCGAGTCACGCCTGCCACCGCACACGCTGACGACGCTGCGAATTGACGACACCCGGCCCGATGCCACGCCATCGGCCGACACGGCCACGGACGACCACCTCGGCTACGTCATTTACACGTCCGGCTCAACCGGCCGGCCGAAGGGCGTGGCGATGCCGCGCGGTCCACTACGGCGGCTGATCGAGTGGCAGGTCATGGCCTCGTCGGCCGGCCCCGGCGACGTGACGCTGCAATTCGCGTCGCCGAGCTTCGATGTGTCGTTCCAGGAACTGTTTGCCACGCTCGCGTCCGGCGGCACTCTCGCACTGATCCCGGAGGAGTTGCGACACGACCCGACAGCGCTATTGCTGTTCTGCAACGAACGGCGCGTCGCCCGGCTGTTCCTGCCGCCGGTAATGCTGCTGCAACTCGCGGACACCGGCGACCCGCCGCCGAATCTGGTCGAAGTGATCGTCGCTGGCGAGGCTCTCCAGGTCACGCCGGCCGTGCGTGCGTTCTTCGCCAAGCGCCCCGGCGCGACGCTGCACAACCACTACGGCCCGTCGGAGACGCACGTCGTCACGGCCCACGTCCTCAACGGCGACCCGGCCGCGTGGCCGGACTTGCCGCCGATTGGCGCGCCGCTGCCGCACGTCCGCGTCAAGATCGACGACGCGGGCGAACTCTGGCTCGGCGGCGACTGCCTGGCTCGCGGCTACGTCGGCCGGCCCGACCTGACGGCCGAACGGTTCGTGGATGGCTACTACCGCACCGGCGACCTGGTCCGCCAGCGCGACGGGTTACTCGAATACCTCGGCCGGGCCGATTCTCAGATCAAGATTCGCGGCTTCCGCGTCGAGCCGGGCGAAGTCGAAGCGGTACTGCGCGACCACCCGGCCGTGCGCGAGGTGGTTGTGGTGGCGCGCGAAGACGTGCCGGGCGTGCGGCAACTCGTCGCCTACGCGGTGCCGCGCGGCGATGCCCTGCCGGCCGCCGACGCGCTACGGGCGTTCGTTGCCGAACGGCTGCCGGACTACATGGTGCCGGCCGCGTTCGTCGCGCTCGACCGGCTACCCGTGTCGCCCAACGGTAAGATCGACCGCCGCGCGTTGCCGGCCCCGGAACGCCGCCGGCCAGAGCTAACGACACCATTCGCCGAGCCGACGACACCGACCGAGCGGCTCGTCGCCGGCGTCTGGCGCGACGTGTTGGGCCTCGACCGCGTTGGCCGCGACGACGGTTTCTTCGACCTTGGCGGCACGTCGTTGGCGGTCATGCGCGTTCATGCGAAGCTGCGTGATGCCCTTGGCACCGCACTCCCGGTGACGCTCCTATTCCAACACCCGACACTGCGCGAACTGGCCGCCGCCGTGGCGACGAACCGCGAAACGACGCCCGAGCCCCGCTCCGAATCTCAAATCTCAAATCTCAAATCGCCGATCGCCGTCGTCGGATTCGCCGGACGCTTTCCCGGCGCGCCGGATGTCGCCACGTTCTGGCACAACCTCTGCGACGGCGTCGAGTCGATCCAGCGTTTCACGGCCTTCGACCTGTGCGAAGCCGGCGTGTCCGACGACCTGCTCGCCAACCCGGATTACGTCCCGGCCCGCGGCGTGCTGGCCGACGCCGACCGCTTCGACGCGGCGTTCTTCGGCTACACTCGCCGCGAAGCCGAGCTGCTCGACCCGCAGCACCGGCTGTTCCTCGAAACATCGTGGGCCGCTCTCGAACAGGCCGGCCACGATCCGGCCCGCGTCCGCGGCTCCGTCGGCGTTTTCGCTGGGGCGAGTTTCGGTACCTACCTCGTCCACAACGTCTGTGCCCAACCTGGCGCGACCGACGCCCTGACGCAGTACCAGTCCGGTGGCTTTCCCGCTCTCTTCGGCAACGCGCAGGACTACCTGCCGACGCGGGTCAGTTACGAATTGAACCTCAAGGGGCCGAGCGTCAGCGTCGGCACCGGCTGCTCGACCTCGCTGGTCGCCATCGCGCAGGCCGTCGATGCGCTGCGGGCCGGCCGCTGCGACCTGGCGCTGGCCGGTGGCGTGTCGGTCACGTTCCCGCAGATGCGCGGCTACCTGTACGTCGAGGGGGCGATGGTGTCGCCCGACGGCCATTGCCGGGCGTGGGACGCCGACCCGGCCCGGAACGGCGTGGGCGGAGGC
>CAZNSL010000168.1:0-9062 GCA_964574975.1 uncultured Alcaligenaceae bacterium
CCGGGGCGCTTCTCCCCCCCCCCCCCCCCCCCGCCCCGCCCGGCGGCCCGGCCCCCCCCCCCCCCCCCCCCCCCCCCACCCCCGGGGGGGGGGGGGAACGAACTATGGCGTCCAGTCCGCCCCCGGGGGGACGGTGGCGCAGAACTCCGCCAGGAGCCGCGCAGCCCGATCCAGATCGGCCAGCGCGACGACCTCGACAGGGCTATGCATGTAGCGGTTCGGGATGCCGATGACCGCCGCTGCGACGCCGTCGCGACTGAGCTGCATCGCATTGGCGTCCGTGCCGGTCGCCCGCGGCGCGCCGCATACCTGGACCGGAATCTCGCGATCCTTTGCCGCGGCCTCGAGCCGCTCGAAGACGCGCGGGTTGACGTTCGGCCCACGGTAGAGCATCGGCCCCGCGCCGAGCTTGGTTTCGCCGAGGAGTTTCTTATCGTTGCCCGGCGTGTCGGTCGCGTGACCCACATCGACTGCTATGCCGACAGTCGGATGGATGCCGTAACTGCTCGTCGTCGCCCCGCGTAAACCGATCTCCTCTTGCACGGTGGAGACGCAATAGACTGCGGCGTTGAGTGGCCGGCCGTGCAAGAGCCGGAGCGCCTCGAACACCGACCAGACGCCGACTTTGTCGTCCATCGCCGGGGCCGCGGCGAGTCCGTTTCGCAGTTCGGTGTAACCGAGCCGGAACGTAGCTGTGTCGCCCGGCCGCACGAGCGATTCGGCCTCAGCTTTGTCCTTCGCGCCGATGTCCACCCAGACGTCGGTGAACAGTGGCACTTTGGCCCGCTCCTCCGGCGTCAGCAGATGTGTCGCCCGCCGCGAGACGACGCCCGACACTGGCCCGCCGCGCGTCCACACGGTCAAGAACTGGCCGAGGAGGATTTGCATGTCCCAGCCGCCGATCGGCTGGACGTACAGGAAGCCGTGTTCGTCGACGTGCTGCACCATCAGGGCGATCTGGTCGCAGTGCCCCGCCAGCATGACCCGTTGGGCGTCGGCGGCCCGATCCTTCGGGTAACGGATCGCGATGACGTTACCGTGGCGGTCGGTGCGGACCTCGTCGGCGAACGGCGCGGACCAGGCGCGGACCACGTCCTGGATCGCGTGTTCGTAGCCCGACGCGCTGGGCGTGTCGAGCAAGTCGCGCAAAAACTTCAGCGAGCCATCGTGCATTCGTCGGTCCTGAAATCGCGGCCGGCCGGCCGAGGACAA
Source organism: uncultured Alcaligenaceae bacterium (assembly GCA_964574975.1). GTDB lineage: Bacteria > Planctomycetota > Planctomycetia > Gemmatales > Gemmataceae > JAXMAS01. The sequence goes on from CAZNSL010000168.1 coordinate 1,213, forward strand.
CCCCGGCCGGCCGGCGGACACGTTTGTGGTGCTACTTCTTCGCGAACGCCTCGTTCCAAGCATCGATCGACGCCTCGACGCCGGCGCGGGCGCTCGGCGGAACTTCCTGGTGGCCGCCGAAGCCCTTGCGCATGGCGGAAAGGACCTTGTCGGCAAACGCCGGGTGCTGCCGCGAGCGGAAGCGGGCAAACAGCGACGTGGTCAACACGTCGGCCGGCACATTCTCCTCGATCGCCGCCTCGACGGTCCACTTACCCTCGCCGGAGTCGGGGACGTAGCCGAGGAAGTTGTCGAGCTTCGGATTCGTCGCCAGTTCCGATTCGAGCAGGTCGAGCAACCACGACGAAACGACGCTTCCCTGTCGCCAGACGCGGGCGATGGCGTGCAGGTCGAAGTCGAAGCGGCGCTCGGCCGGCACCGCGTCGCTGTTGGCCTTCTCGAGTATCTCGAAACCCTCGGCGAACGCTTGCATCATGCCGTACTCGATGCCGTTGTGGATCATCTTGACGAAGTGCCCCGCCCCAGCGGGACCGGCGTGGATATAGCCCTTCTCGGCCGGAGTCGAGCCTTCGCCGCCGGGAGCCAGCGCCGCGAAGATCGGCTCCAGACGGCCGAACGCCGCCTTGTCGCCGCCGATCATCTGGCAGTAGCCCCGTGAGATGCCCCAGACGCCGCCGGACGTGCCCACGTCCATGTAGCTGATGCCCTTGGCCTTCAGGGCCGCGGCGCGGCGCACGTCGTCTTTGAAGTTGCTGTTGCCACCGTCGATGATCGTGTCGCCGGAGGACAACAGGCCGGCCAGTTCGTTGACGCAGTTCTCGGTGACCTGGCCCGCTGGCAGCATAATCCAGACGGTTCGCGGCGCGGTGAGTTGCTTCACCAGGTCGGCGACGGACGATGCCTTGGTCGCTCGCTTTTTCTCATCGGCGTCGAACTTCTGCGTCGTCTCCGTATTGCGGTCGTAGGCGACGCAGTCGTGGCCCGCACGGAGGAGGCGCAAGACCATGTTGCTGCCCATGCGCCCGAGGCCGATCATGCCGAGTTGCATCGCCGAACCCCTTGAGACGGACACGACTCTCGAATCCACGGTAGCGATACAGTACGCTCCCGGCCCCGCTAGCGACAAGCATATACCGGCCGTCAATGCCGAAAGTGCCGCACGCCGGTGAAGACCATCGCCAACCCATGTTCGTCGCAGGCCGCGATCGAATCGGCATCGCGCATCGACCCGCCGGGCTGGACGATGCACGTCACGCCGGCCTTGGCCGCGGCGTCCACGTTGTCGCGGAACGGGAAGAACGCGTCCGACGCCAACACCGACCCGCGCACGCGCTCGCCAGCCTTGCGGACCGCAATCTCGACCGAATCGACGCGGCTCATCTGCCCCGCTCCGACGCCAACGCACATGCCGCCCTTCGCCAGGACGATAGCGTTACTCTTGACGTGCTTGCACACCGGCCACGCGAAGCGCAGGTCGGCCCACTCGACCGGCGTTGGCTCGCGCTTGGTGACGACCTTCGCGGCCGCAAAGTCGTCGCCACAGCGGTCGCGTGCCTGCACTAGCAGCCCGCCATCGACGCGGCGGTAGTCGAGCGATGGCCCAGTCGCAGCGAGCGGGCCAGTGCGGAGCAGTCGCACGTTCTTACCCCATTTCGGCCGGGTCGTCAGTAGGGCGAACGCGGCTTCGGAGTAGCCGGGGGCGATGACCGCCTCGACGAAGCGGTTCGGCTCGGTGACGAGCGTTGCCGTCGCTTCGTCGAGTTCGCGGTTGAACGCCAGGACACCGCCGTAGGCGCTGAGCGGGTCGCCCTCGTAAGCGCGGGCGAAAGCGTCGGCAAGGGTCGGGCCGACCGCCGCCCCACACGGGTTGTTGTGCTTGATGACGACGGCCGCCGGTTCGCCGAACTCGCGGACGAGGTTGAACGCGCTGTCGAGGTCGAGGATGTTGTTGTACGACAGCTCCTTGCCGTTGAGCACCTCGGCCATGGCCACGTTCGCGCCGCCGGCAATCGGCTCGACGTAGAACGCCGCCGGCTGGTGCGGGTTCTCGCCGTAGCGAAGGCCCGACTTCCTGGCGAAGCTCAACGTCAGCGTCGGCGGGAATGACTCACCGCTGGTGAAGTAGGCGGCAATGGCCGCGTCGTAGGCGGCCGTCCTTGCGAACGCTGCCGCAGCGAGCTGTTCGCGCGTCGGCTGGGCGAGCGCACCGCCGGTCGCACGCAACTCCTCGAGTACGCTGTCGTACTGCGTCGGGTCACTGACGACGGCGACGCCAGCGTGGTTCTTCGCCGCCGCACGCAACATCGACGGCCCACCCACGTCGATGTTCTCGATGACCTCCTCGCGCGACGCCCCGGCCTTAGCAACCGTTCGCTCGAACGGGTACAGGTTGACGCACACCAGATCGATCGGCTGGATGCCGTGTTCGGCGAGCGTGGCGGTGTGAGCCGCATCGGCGCGCACCGCCAAGATTCCAGCGTGGACGCGCGGGTGCAGCGTCTTCACGCGACCATCGAGGATTTCCGGGAAGCCGGTCACGTCGCTGATGTCGCGGACGGCCAAGCCCGCAGCGGCCAAGGCAGCCCGGGTACCGCCGGTCGAAATCAGTTCGATGCCGAAGCTACTCAATCCGCGGGCGAACTCCACGAGGCCCGACTTGTCGCTAACGCTCAGAAGCGCCCGGCGGATCGCGATTGCACTCATTCTGACTCCTTGAATGTCCAGACGGGCGCGGCTTGCACCACCGCCCCCACGGCTCGCACGCGGATCGCCCCCGGCAGGTCGAGCGCCTTGGCCTCGCCGAGACACAACCCGGCGACGGCATCGTACTCGCGAAAGCCCATCCCGTCCCGTGGCCAGTCTTCGCGACGCCAGACTCGTCGCCACAGCCCGCGCAACCGCCCGCGCGAAACGGCCGCCAAGGCGTTGCCATCGAAAACGAGCCGGTCGCCGGCTCGCGGCCGTTCGCACGCGCACAGCAACTCGTCGAGGCGGCCATTCTCGCAATCCTGCCACTCGGCCGCTTGTGTTGCCAGCCGGGCGAGCGCGTCGGCGACCCCCGGATTGTAGTCCCGGACCAACAGCGGCAACAACTCGTGACGGATGCGGTTTCGCGTCAGGCGAGTATCGGCGTTGGTCGCGTCTGTGCAGTAGTCCTGCCCGATCGACGTGAGGTATTCGAGTACGTCGGAACGCGAGGCGGCGAGCAGCGGCCGGACGAGTTCGACACCCGGCGCGAGCGTCCGGCAGAAGGCGATTCCAGACAGCCCGCCGATGCCGCAACCGCGCAACATACGAAACAGCACCGTCTCGGCTTGGTCGTCGGACGTGTGCCCGGTCGCCACTCGGCTGACGCCCTCCCCTTGTGCGACTTCGCCGAGCCAGGCGTAGCGCACGGTTCGCGCGGCCGCCTCGCGGTTGCCGCTTGCACTGTCGGCGACGGAGAGCGTCCGGACGCGACACTCCACGCCAAGATGCTTGGCGAGTCGTTCGACGAACAGCCGATCCGAAAGCGCTGCTTCGCCGCGCCACCCGTGATCGAGATGCGCGACAATCACCCGGCCTGCGGCGCGGCTTGCGAGGGCGCGCAGCAGGGCGACGCTGTCTGGCCCACCGCTGACGGCGACGACGACATCCCTCAGCGGCGGCTCGAGTGCGGCGGCGGCAGCATGGAAAGTCGACAGGAGGTCGGGTCGTCGCGCCACCGGGCCTCCTTTCATGGATTCGCGTCGCCGCTCAGTGCCCGCAATGCGGCCCCAACATCCACCGACCGCATGAGCGTCTCGCCAACCAGCACCGCATCGACACCGCCGGCTCGCAGTCGCTCGATGTCCTCGCGCGTGCGGACGCCGCTTTCACTGACCAGAATGCGGTCGTCGGGAACCAGCGGCGCGAGGTCGAGCGTATGGTCCAGCCGTGTCGCAAATGTCCGCAAGTCGCGGTTGTTGATACCGATAACCGCGGCCCCGCTGGCGACCACACGCAGCAACTGTTCGCGGTCGTGCAACTCGACGAGCGCCTCCATCCCCAGCGCGTGCGTCGCCCGCAATAATTCGACGAGTGTCGGATCGGGCAGCGCTTCGGCGATCAGGAGTACGGCGTCGGCCCCGGCAGCGCGGGCTTCGAGCAACTGGTAGGCCTCGACGACAAAATCCTTGCGCAGCACCGGCACCTCGACAGCACCCCGCACTGCCATCAGGTGATCGAGGTGGCCCTGGAAAAACGGTCCGTCGGTCAACACGCTGATGCACGCCGCCCCGTGAGCGGCATAAGCCGTAGCGATGGCCACCGGGTCGAAGTCGGACCGCAGCACACCAGCCGACGGCGACGCTTTCTTGACCTCGGCGATGACGGCAACGCGGTCGGGACTCGAAAGCGCGGCCGCGAAAGGTCGTGGCGGCGGCACGTCGGCAAGTCGCCGTTCGAGGTCGCGGGCCGGCGTGCGCACCTTGGCATCGGCAACTTCGCGGCGCTTGCTGACGAGGATGGTGTCGAGGACCGTGGCCATGTCCGTAGGATAACCACTGCGGCGTCGCGGGTGGAGGCGTGTCGGTGCCGGAACGTTCGGAAATTGTCGCCGTCGCTCTCGCGCTCGTCCTGACCGGCTCGGTCGCGGCGGTCGCGTTCGTGCTGGCTCGCCGACGATCGCGGATGTGGTTCCCGCCGCAACGGCGACGCGCCGTGAGTTGGGACGGCTGGGTGTGTCTTCTCGCGTTTCTGCTCTTCGCGCTGACGCCCGAGCTGATCGTCAAGGGTCTCGTGAGCGCCGGCGTCGCCCCGCCGGACGCCGACGCCGCGTCACGCGTCTACCGCGCGTGCGTCGCGAAAATGGTCGCGCTCCCGCTCCAGCTCGCCGCCTTCGCACTCGGCCTCAAAAGCCTGGGTGTGCCCTTCTATCAACTGAGTTTCGGTCGACTGCGCCAAGCGCTGACAGTTGGGATACCCGTTTGGGTCGGTGTTGCGGCGGCAACCTACCTCGTCAACTTCGCCGCCTTCGTTGCCTACCGGTTGGCCACCGGACGGTCCCCGGACGAACACCCGATCCTGCAAGCGCTCCAGTCGCACGGCACCGGCGTGTTTGCCATGCTGTTACTGGCCGAAAGTTGCTTCGCCGCACCGCTCCGCGAGGAGTTGCTCTTTCGCGGGCTGATTCAACCCTGGCTATCGACGCTCCACGCGGGGTGGGCCATCGGGATCGCGCTCGCCACCTTTGCAGCCCTCGCGTTCGGTGGCGCGAGCGGCACGATTCCGGGCATGGCGTTCGCGGCGTCGCTCGTGCCGTTGGCAATCGCACTCGACCGCTGGGCGGCGGTCAACCTCAAGTGGCTGATCCCGCTCCACGACGCCGTCGCCCGACGGCGGGCTGTTGGAGCTATCGTCGGCTCAGCGGCGTTGTTTGCGAACTTCCATGCGGCCGTGTGGCCGTCGCCGGTGGCGCTGTTCGTATTCGGCCTCGGCATCGGCTGGGTCGCCTATCGGACGCAGAGTCTTGGCCCGCCGCTAGTGGTCCACTCGCTCTTCAACGCGGTGGCAACGCTGTCGATCCTGTTGCGATGACCGGGCGCTGCGTCACAATGTCACAGCCGTTGCAAAGTTGACTCAGCCGGAGTTCCTGAAGCACTTCGCGTCTTCTGTTGTCGAGGTCTGCCACGGCGATAACAGGTTGTGCTACCTGCGGAAACGGCATCCCGATTGCAGTGTTATCCACTGTTGCTCGAGGTCAACCGCTTTGCGAAGGGAGGGTGGGCCATGATTCGCACCGTCCTCGTCCCGCTCGACGGGTCCGCCCGTAGCGAACGAGCCGTGCCGCCGGCCGTAGCCGTTGCCCGTGCCGCCAAGGCCGAGCTGAAATTCGTCCACGTCGCGCCCGCGGAAGCCAATGTCAAACCCGTGCCACCGACGCCGGGCAAATACCTCGACGGCGTGACAGCTCGGGTCCACCAGGCGGCCGGACTGCAGGCGAGTAGTGCGATCCTGCACGGGCCAATCGCCGAGTCGCTGGCAGCCTATGCCACGGCACTACCCGCCGACCTGATCGTCATGACGACCCACGGCCGCGGGCCGCTGTCGCGGCTGTGGCTCGGCAGCGTCACGGACACGCTGATTCGCCATGCAACGGTGCCGATGCTCCTCTACCGGCCCGGCGAAGGTCCGCGGTTCGACGCCGCCGAACCGCACGAGTTGAACCGCGTCTTGATCGCACTGGACGGAACGCCAGCCTCCGAAGCTGCGATCCGCCCGGCGGTGGAGCTTGGCCGGGCGTTCGGTGCCGAGTTCGCCCTGCTGCGCGTGGTCGAACCGCTACCGATCGTCGCCGGCGACGGCATGACCTACATGCCGAGCGCCTACGACGACCGCTTGCTCGACGAAGTTGTCAAGCAGGCCGAACAACATCTTGCTGCAGTCGCAGCCCGGTTGCGCGGTGAAGGACTGACTGTCACGACACGGGTTGTCGTTGGCGAATCGCCGTCGTCGGCAATCCTGGATGCATCGAAGTCCGTTGACGTGACTACCGTGGCGACGCACGGCCGCACCGGGGTCTCCCGGTTCATCCTCGGCAGCGTCGCGGACAAGGTCATCCGCGCGTCCGAAGGGCCAGTCCTGGTCGTGCGCACGACGGTATGACGCAGCACGGGACAGTCCGGTGAAGTCGAACGAGGATTCTTCGATACAACGACTCGCGTTGCCCGCCGCATCAACGTGAGGTCGCGATGCCGCGCTTCCGAGTCTGGCTACCGTGCGCACTTTTGCTCGTCACCGCCGTTGCACGCGGCGACGCCCTGAAGCCGCTCGCCAAGGACTTGCCCAACCCGACCGCGGTCGCCGTCGGCCCCGACGGTCGGACCTACGTCGCCGTCCACGGCGAGCGCGTCGAAAACGAGAGCGGCGCGATCCTCGCTGTGGAGAACGGTGCGACGACGCGCGTGGCCGGCGGCCTGAACCGGCCAAGCGGTCTGGTGCCCTACCGCGGCGGCTGGCTCGTCACCGGGACGAACGCCATCTACCGCGTCGCCGCCGACGGCAAGGTCGCGACGCTCGCCACCGAGGCGACGTTCAAACGGCCGAAGGTCGACCTCGCCGGCATCACCGTCGATGAGCGGAACTCGGCCTACGTTATCGACACCTTCGAGTTTCCGACGCTCTACCGCATCGCACTCGGCGGCAACCAAGACAAGGTGACGGTCCAGCGCGTCGCCAAACTCGCGGGGTTGCACGAGCAGTGGCCGATACTCCAGCCACTCGAAGGGCTGGCGACGCTCCGACACGCCGTGCGCGACCACGCCAAGAGCATGAAGCTGCGGGCCGGCGATGCCCAACTCGTGCACTCCTCGATGGTCGCCCGCAGTTGCCGGTTCAACGCCCTCGCCTGGGACCACTTCGGCCGGCTGTTCTTCGCCTTCGACGGCGCGATCTACGCAGTGCCGCGGCCCGGTGTCAAGCCCATCGAAATCGCCAAAGCCCGTGCGGACGCCATCGGCCTTGCCGCCGATGGCGCGTCGCTCCTCGTCGTGGACGGGCGCGATGGCGTGCTCTCGTCGCTACCGTGTCGGATACCCGGGCACGAGGTCGATCAGTCGCCGATGAAACTGCAGACTGAGGTCGTGTTTGGCGACCTCGACTGGACCGGTTGGCAAGGCGTGACGCCGGCCGGTAAGCTCAGCCCACTGCGGCCGGTCGTACTCACTCACGCCGGCGACGGCACGAAGCGCCTCTTCGTCGCCACGCAACACGGCGTGATCCACGTCTTCGAGCCGGGTGCCAAGACGACCAAGGTCTTCCTCGATATCAGCGCCAAAGTACGCTACAACGACGATACCAACGAGGAGGGCTTTCTCGGACTGGCGTTCCAC
>CAZNSL010000169.1:0-9030 GCA_964574975.1 uncultured Alcaligenaceae bacterium
GTACTCACCGCCAGCCGCCGATAGGGCGTTGAACCGCCAGGCCAGTGCGTTCGCCAGTGTGCCGGACCAGTTGCCGCGTGCCGGGTGGACGACCATGTCGGCCGGTTTGTTGATGAGCGCGAGGACGTCGTCCTCGTACAGCACGTCGAGCGGAATGTCCTCGGCGACCGGCAACCCATGCCGCGGCTCGTGCAGCCAGACGTGCAGCACGTCGCCGGTTCGGACCTTGTAGCTGGCCTTGGCCGGCGCGGCGTTGACGGTGACGGTGCCGGCATCGATCGCTCGCTTCAGGAGTGTGCGACTGAAGTCGGGGAAGTGGGTGACGAGATAGTGGTCGAGGCGCTGGCCATCGACCTTGAGTTGGACGACGTGTTCGACGGGGTGATCGCCCGGTTCGATGGGCGGGTGCGGCATACGCACTTCAGTTCGCGACGCTTCGCCAACGCGTTATTGACGCGACGAAGAACGCTTCTGCGAAGCGTCGCTAATCGGGGTCAATTCTTCGGGGGCGACTGTGGTGCCTTCGCGTCCGGTGTTTTGGACTCGGGTGCCTTCGGCTCCGGCTTCGGCGCGTCCGGCACGGGCAGCTTCGGTGTTTCCGGCATGACCGGCGGGGCTGGGGGCGGTGGCGGAGCGATGGCCTTGAGCATCGAAAGGTAGAAAGCATCGAGCGCGGAGCGGCGATCGCCGATCTCCTTGGCCCGCTTGGCGGCTTGCTCGCCCAGGTACGCTTTCGGGTACTTCTTCGCCAGTTCGCTGTAGAGCTTGACCGCCTCGTCGAGCGAGCCGCGCGGCCGGCTGGCGTCCTCGGCAGCGGGCACGCCGCAGAGCGTCTCCTCGATCTTGGCCGCGTTGATCATCGCCTCTTGGATGAGCGCCGGCTCGTCGGAATCCGCGCGGGCCAAATCGCGGTAGCTGGTGCGCACCTCTTCGAGCGTCTTGGCCGCCTTCTCGCGGTCCTCGCGGTTCGGACCGGCAATGCGGGTGAGCGAATCCTGCATCTGGAGGCGCGCCAGATTGTATTTCGCTGGCAGGATTGCGGGCGTGTTCGCGAACGCCTCGGTCTTGATGAGCGACTCCAGGTTTTCGACGGAAGCGGCCGTATCGAACTGATACCACGCGGCCGAGCGCGTCGTGTCGGCCGAGCGCGACCAACTCCGCCAGCCGATGTAGAGGACTAGGCCGAGGACGATCAGACCCCAAATCACGGTATTGGCGGTCGAACCCGAGGTCATAGACGACCAGGCGTCGGACAGCCAATGCTGGAGTTCGTTCTCTTCGAGGTGCTTGCGCTCTTCCGCCTTCATGCGGGGAACTCCCGGTCGGGACCGACGGTCTCTAGCTTGCCATAACGCGCAAGGGGCATCTTAGGCCGGGGGGCCGCGCGGGTCAACGCGAGCGCGGCTGGAGTTCACCCAGTGTTGCCGAGGCCCGGATCAGGCCGCCACCTTGGGGTTACGGCGATTCCAGGGCGCAGGCGGTTCGGCTCCTGCCGGGCCGGCCCCGCTAACGGCGATTCACCCGAGCTGGGCGGACCTTCCCCAGGGGTGCGCCACCCGATCCAGGAATTCCAGGGGATTCTCAACCGCAAGGACTTACGGCAAGTCCAACACTGGGTGAACTCCAGGAGCGCGGGGGGATTGGGCCGGTCACGCCGAGGATTTCGGCGATGGCCCGACGATGTAGCCGAGCGGCTTGACGACCGTAGCGAGTGCATCGCCGGCAGCGGCGGCCAACTCCGAATCGACGGAGGCCTGGGCGATGGCGGAATACCAGTATCGCTGCCGGTCGCGTGGGGCGAGGGCGTCCGGGTCGAGTCCAATTTCGCGCACGGCATCCTTGTCCCAGCGGACCTGCTTCAGGACGGCCGCCACTTCGCGCCAGGTCAGCCCGGTGGACACGGCGCTGCCGTCCCCGCGGGTGATCCGCCGCCCGATCAGCACGTGGAGCAGGCCGAGGAATCGATCCACTGCCAGTCCGTGCTTCCGGAGTTCCTCTAAGAAACTCACCACTCCATCCATGCATTGGCTCCGCACCTACGGCCGGTTCCCGTCAACCCTTCGTCACCCCATGCCGTTCGTCTCACGCTAGACATTAGAATTTACTTGATCGTAACAGATTGCCCATCTTACCACGACAAGCCACTGAGGGAAGCCCTATAGTGCGTCTTTTTCGACGCCCGGTTGACGTGCAAATCTCGACGCAACTTTGCGCGCTACCCAGTTACTCAGGATAGACTGAGGAGCATGAACGACGCAACGGCACTCGTCCCCGATGACCTCATCACCACTTTGGCAGCTCACGCTGACACGGCCGATGCCGGTCCCGACTGGCCAGCCGATTCGTGGGCGGCTCTCGGTCGGGCCGGGGTGCTGGAATGGCCCGTTCCGACGACCCACGGTGGCTGCGAACTGGATGCCGTAAGTGTGCTGTCGGGCTTCGAGCGGATCGCGTCGGCGTGCCTGACGACGGCATTCATCCTCAGCCAGCGCGACGGCGCGGTGCGTCGCATTCGCGACCTCGGCAGCGACGACCTGCGGCGCGAACTGCTACGCCCACTGGCGTGCGGCGGCCGGTTCGCCACCGTCGGCATCTCGCAACTCACCACTTCGCGGCAGCACGGCGGCCCGGCTCTGCGAGCCCGTACGACAGCCGATGGCTACGTCCTCGACGGCGAGATGCCGTGGGTCACCGGGGCCGATCAGGCGCACCACCTCGTCGTAGGAGCAGTGACGGAGGCGGGACTGCAAATCCTCGTGGTAGTGCCGGGCGATGCAGTCGGGTTGCAGATCGACGCGCCATTACCGCTTACGGCCCTGGGCGGCTCGCGCACGACTTCGGTGCGTTGCGATGGCGTGGCCGTCGCCAAACGCTGGCTCCTGGCTGGCCCCGTCGAAAAGGTGATGACCGCGGGCAAGAGCGGCACCGGCGGATTGGAAACATCGTGCCTGGCGCTCGGCCTGGCCGGCGCGGCGACTGACTGGTTGATGCGCGAAGCCGAGACGCGAGCGGAGTGGCGGCCTCATGCCGAGCGCTTTGAGGCGGCTCGTACCGCGGCACGATACGAGTTACACCGACTCGCGGCCGGCGGCGGCACACCCGAAGCGGCCCTCGCACTACGAGCCAGATGCAATGCGCTGGTCCTACGGGCAACGCAGGCGGCGCTGACGGCCGGCAAGGGGGCGGGCTTCGTCCGTCCGCATCCGGCGCAGCGGTGGGCGCGGCAGGCCCTGTTCTTTCTCGTGTGGTCGTGCCCGCGACCGGCAGTCGAGGCGACGATGGAATGTCTGAATCAATGACGTAACCCCGCGCTTGCTTGGCTCGCGGTGTCGCGTCACTCGACCACAACCGTCTCCAGTGCCCCGCTCTCCAGGTCGAGTACGATGCATGTCTTCGGTCGCGCCCGATGTAGCGCACCGGGATTGATCACGCGCGTCGAACCGGTGACGTACGATTCGGCGACGTGCGTGTGGCCGAAGAAGACGTAATCGTACGCACCGCTCTGTTCCAGGTCGGCCAACAGGGCGAAGTTGTCGCCGTGCGTCCAAGCGATCTTTTTGCCGGCCAACTCGACGTGGCCGAACGGATGCTGCCAGGTCGCGCCGACGGTCGTCATCGCCCGCGTCAGTGCTGAGAAGTCGCGGCGCTGCCGACCATCGGCGCCGCGCGTCCAGTCGCCGTCGTTGTTGCCGAAGACGAAGTGCGTCCGCCAGCCGGCGAACGCGGCGACGATCTCCGGGCTACAGATATCGCCGGTGTGGATCAGCAGTTCCGCGCCGTGCGCCTCGAGACCGACGAGCGCGGTGCGGAGATTGCCGAGTCTGTCGTGCGTGTCGCCCAGGACGCCGATCTTCATGCCACTCCCTGCTCGGTTGCGAGGCGAACCTCCGTTGCTTCCAGCCCGCGGAACGGAGTATCTTACGCGCACACCCGGCCCCGGCAGGCTCCGACACAGAGGATCGGCGAGTATGTGTGGGATCGTCGGTAACGTCGCCTGCCGCGAGGCCGAACCGGTCCTATTGGACGGCCTGCGCCGGCTCGACTACCGCGGCTACGACTCGGTCGGTTTCGCTAACGTCACCGACGCGATATTTTGCTGAAGCGTGCTCGATCGAGTCAGCGCCTGTGAAGCGTCGTGAAGCGAAACCTCACTGCACGTGCTGCGTTACCCATCTTGCTGCGCCGGAAAATGGGGTTGCACGAACGGCGCGACCGGGGTAGACTCTCCCCCGCTAGTGCTTGCGCGAGGACGGGTCACTTCCTCCCACCCCCGCCACCCGACCGGCATACCCGACCAATTTTCCACCGCGACTCGGAATGGAGATCCACCGTGCTCGTTCTCACGCGCAAATTGAACCAGAAGCTGGTTTTTCCCGGCACTTCGACCACCGTCGAAGTCGTCGACATCAAGGGAGGACACGTTCGCCTGGGCGTCGATGCGCCACCGGATGTGGAGGTGTGGCGCGAGGAGTTGATGGCCGGGATGCGCCGCGCACAGGCTACGCCGCGCAACGACTGGCGGGATGTCGAGCGCCTGATCGACAAAAGGCTCAGTCTCGCCGGTCAAGGTCTGGCGCTTTTGCGTGGGCACCTGGGCGGCGACGCCTTGCTCACGCTCGATGAGGTGGCCGCGGAACTGGATCTCTTGCGCGATCGCGTCCGCTGCGAGGCGGGCGGAAAGTCCGTCGCCGGAACATCCGGCACCCGGCCCAAGGCACTGCTCGTGGAGGACAATCCCCAAGAGCGCGAGTTGCTTGCCCTGTTCCTGCGCCGCGAGGGTCTCGATGTGGATACCGCCGGCGACGGCGCGGACGCGATCGAATACCTGACCTCGCACGCCCGGCCAGACATGCTCCTGTTGGACATGGCCCTACCGCGGTTGGACGGACCCGCCACGGTGTCCGAAGTCCGCCGGAACCCGGCTTGCGCGGGCCTGAAGATCTTCGCCGTGTCCGGCCATGCTCCGGGCGAGTATAACCTGGTGATTGGACCCGCCGGCGTGGACTATTGGTTCCAGAAGCCGGTTGACCCTGTCACGCTCGTTCGCGACATCAGCCGCGAACTCGCCAAGGCGTAAGCTCGACGAGCGCCCGGAACTCAGGGACTCTACCTCATGACGAACGACCCGCTGAGCCGCTTCGCCTGCCGGTTCTCCTCCGAAGACATCGACCGGCCCGCGCGGCAGAAGCCCAAACTCGGCCTACAACTGCTGAAGGCCGCGCGGCAGTACCGCGAGGCCCTCGACAGCGCCGCGTCGGCCCGCCGCGACTTGATCGCTGCCGTTGTCGTCCGCTGCGAAGACGAGGCCGGTGCCCTCAATGCCCTGAACCACCTGGCGGAGACGTTTGGCACGCCCGGCTTCATCCGGGACGATTTGAACCGCTGACGAACGTACCGCGAGCCGACGTTTGAGCCCGACGCGCCAGCGAAGGAGAGAATCCCTCGCTGGCGCGTCGGGCTCAATCGATTGCCTCGCGGCGTCGCTGACTACTTCAGGATTTCCAGACCGTCGACGAGAAGTTGGTCGCGGGCCGCCAGCTTGGCGAGTTGCGATTGCTTGAGGGTAAACGTGACCACGGCCTGCTCGCCACGCGAGTTGGCCACCAGATAGAACGCCTGCACGATCTTCGCATCGCCCATCGTACCGCGGGCCGTGACGCGGTAGACGAACCGACCGGCCGGCTGGTTCTGCGCCTCGCCGGCCTGCATCACGTCTTCTGGCGTCCAGCCGGGCGAGGCCATCATCATCTCGCGGAACTTCGCCGGGTCCGTGTGCTGGCCTGGCTCAACCTTTTCCCACGGCGTCACCGTTGCTTGGGCCACGAAGTCGCCGCGCTCGATCAGCCGGAGAACCATGTGCCGGTCGGTCTGGCCAACGAGTTGCCACTCGCGCGATGCCGACAACTCGAACCGGCCGCGTACCTCGCGGATGGTGAGCAGCGTCAGCGCGGGCGGCACTTCAACGCCCGGCGGCACCGACACCAGTGCCACGTCCGACAGTTCCTTCGGTTCGTCGATCGTCTCGCGCTCGATCTTCACCGTCGTCTCAGCGTTCACCGCCGGGCTGGCCGGCCCCAGGTCGCGCTTGTCGGTTTGCTTCCACTCCAGCGACACGAGACGCTTCTTCAGCAGGTCAAAACGGGCCGTCGCGGTCACGGTCACCGATACCGACGCGCCCAATTCGATGCCCTTCGCCTTGCCGGTTACGGCGATGACGGCCGCGCCGTCCTTCACGCCGTCCAGCTTGCACTCCAGTTCGTTGGCGACGAGCGCCGCGAACTGGCACAGCCCCAGTACGGTGGCGTTCGATGGCTTCCAGGTTTCGCCGACCTTGACCTCGCGACCGGGCAGAATCCCGGTGAATGCGAGTGTATCGAAGTGTTCGCTGACGTTCTCCAACTCCTCGCGCGTGAACGGCCCCTGCGGCGAGTAGCAGACCAGCTCGTCGTTGACGCGCTGGGCGACCGTCAGCCGGCGGTCGTTGCGCAGGCCACGCATGGTTGGCGTGCCGTCCACGGAGATGGTCGCCACGGCCGCATCGTAGATGCGGACCGCCTTGACCGGCGCACCGGCCTTGTCGACGGCCAGGATGCGCTCGCGGAGCCGATGTTCGGCCTGCGAGACGAGCTTGAGGCTGCTCGACCGCCCCTCCTGCACGACGACCATCTCGCCGCTGAGTTGCATCCGTAGCGTGTAGCGGGCGCAGTCGTTAGCGGCCGAGGTCTCGGCGAGCGGATACGTCTGGGCACCCGCCATCCCCACCGTGCCGAACGCCAGCGCCACGACGCCGATCCAACGCGCGAAAACCGTCATCGCAAGGCTCCTTCCCTGGTCCGCCAAAACTCGCGCGGCGTCATACCCTTGGCGGAGTCGTGCGTCAACGCAAAAAGTGAAGCGACGCATCTCGGATGCGTCGCTTCACGGTTGCTCTGAATTGAAGTCTACTCGTCCTTATCGCCGCCCTCGACCTTCGGCGCGACCGGCTCCGGCGTTTCGGTCGCATCGCGCGGGCCGACGAACTCGATAAACGCCGTGTATCCGGCGTCTCCAAGGCGGCGCTCCTGCCGCTTCAGGACGCGGGTGTAGCCGCCCGCCCGGTCGGCGTACTGCGGCGCGATCTCGTCAAAGAGCCTCTTGACGGCGTCCTTATCCGGCAGGCGGGCCAGGGCCAGCCGACGGTGGTGCAAGGTGCCTTTCTTCGCCAGCGTCACCAGCTTCTCGACGAACGGCCGCAGTTCCTTGGCCTTTTCGACAGTGGTGACGATCCGGCCGTGCTCGATAAGCGCCCGGGACAGGTTGCGGAACAGGGCCAGGCGGTGCGAGGCGTTGCGTCCGAGTTGGCGGCCGGCTTTCAGGTGTCGCATTGTAATAGCTAGTGGTTAGTGGTTCGCGGTTCGTCATCGGCCAGCGGTAACGGCGAGTGGTTCGACGAGCCACTCACCGCTAACCACTATTCCTAACGGCGCGCCGGGGACTTCATACCCAGTGTCAATCCGCGCTCTTGCAGTTTCTGCTTCACTTCCTTCAGCGTTGTCTCGCCGAAGTTGCGGACCTCGAGCAACTCCTCGTCCGTCCGGATCACCAGATCGCGGACAGTGGTGATACCCTCGGACTCGAGGCAGTTCGTGGCCCGCACCGATAGCTCCAACTCGGCTAGGCTCATGTTGAGCTTACGCTCGAGTTCGTGGTCCATCCCGTCGGCCGAGCCGCTGGCTGCGTCGGCCCGTTCGTCGATCGGCAACTCCGGTCCCGGCTCCGAGTACTGCACGAACGGGTTGAGGTGCTTGCGGAGGATTTTCGCCCCTTCCACGAGCGCCATCTGCGGGCGGATCGTGCCGTTGGTCCAGACTTCGAGGACCAGCCGGTCGTAGTTCGTTTTCTGACCGACGCGCGTCTCCTCGATCTCATACTTGACGCGAACGCACGGCGTGAAGCTCGAGTCGACGGGGATCACGCCAATTTCGCGTTCCTTGCCGACATTCTCTTCCGACGTGCGGTAGCCGCGGCCGTTCTCGACGGTCATCTCGACTACGAACGGTACGTCGTCGGTGAGCGTGGCCAAGACGTGTTCGGGATTAATGATCTGTACCGCGTCGTCGGCCTGGATCATGCCGGCCGTCACGACGCCGCGCTCGTGTCGATCGATGCGAATCGTCTTCACCTGGTCGGAAGTATTCTTGACGACCAGACTCTTGACGTTCAGGATAATGTCAGTCACGTCCTCGACGACGCCGGGGATCGTGGTGACCTCGTGCTGTACGCCCTGAATCTTTACGCGCGTGACGGCCGAGCCTTCGAGGCTGCTCAACAGCACGCGGCGCAGGCTATTGCCGACGGTGGTGCCGAAGCCGCGTTCGAACGGCTCGGCGGTGAACTTGCCGTAGGTGTCCGTCAGGGTCGTGTGGTCGGTGACCACCCGGCTCGGCAATTCCAGTCCGCGCCAGCGAATACGCATAGGCCGATGCCTCCCAATCAGGTTGTACGGTGGTCGGGTGGTTGGGTGGTTGACGGCCAGGGATCCTCAACCAACGAGCCACCTGGGTACATCAGCGGTTGACCAACTCGATAATGAGTTGCTCGCGGACTTCGCTGATGCGCGGGTCCACGTCGCCGCGGGTCGGCAGCCGGCCAACGCGGGCAGTCGGCGGCTCCTGTCCGGTCATCTCCAGGTATTCCGGCAGTGGCGGGGGGTTCTCGGATAGCGCCAATCGCACCGCGCCGAGGCTGCGCGGCCGTTCCTTCACTGAGACCACGTCGCCCTGCTTGACGAGCAGGCCAGGAATGTCGCACTTGCGGCCGTTGATCGTGACGTGCCCGTGCGAAACGAGTTGTCGGGCGGCCGGTCGCGACGGTGCCCAACCGAGGCGGTGGACGACGTTATCGAGCCGCCGCTCCATGATCGTCAGTAATTGCTCGCCGGTGTTCGACGGCGAGCGGGTGGCGATGGCGAAGTAGCGACGGAACTGCCGCTCCAAGACGCCGTAGAACCGCTTGAGCTTCTGCTTCTCGCGGAGGCGGATGCCGTACTCG
>CAZNSL010000170.1:0-8991 GCA_964574975.1 uncultured Alcaligenaceae bacterium
AGTCGCACGGCCGAAGCTTTGCCGGCCTTGTCCCAGTCGGCCTGGGCCTCGTCGGCACGGCCGAGACGTGCCAGGGCTTCGGCCCGGCCGGCGTGGGCGGCGGCGGCGAGCGAGTTCCGCGCCGAGCTGGCCGACTGGGCGGTCAACAGTTCCAACGCCTTCGCGTAGGCGGGCAACGCCTCGGACGGCGATCCCGAATCGCGCGCGAGGTCGGCCAGGGCGACGTGCGACTCGGCCACGTCGAGTGCCGCGGCCGGAGACGCCGGCAGCTTCTCGCGCAACGCGAGGGACTTCGCCAAGTCGGTGCGGGCGTCGTCGTGGCGGCCGAGGTCGTCCAACAGGACGCCGCGGTTGCGCAAGAACCGGGCGTATTCTTGGGTCAGGCCGTGCTGGTCCGGCCGGGCCGCGGCGAGTTTGGCGTGCGCCTCGACGGCCGCCGTGAGCTCGACGAGGGCAGCCGCCCGGCGACCGGTGCGCGTCAGCAGGATGCCGACGTTGTTGCGCGTCCGGGCGGCGTCCTGGGCGTAGCCGGGCACGTTTGGATGGGCGCGGGCGAGCGACTCTTGCACGGCCAACGCTCGACGGAACGGCTCGACGGCCCCGGCCGCGTCGCCGCGGCGGAGCAGCGCCGCGGCGTGGTTGCCGAGCGTCGTCGCCAGTTCCTGCGAGTACTCCGGAACGCTGGGATTCTCGCGTACCAATCGTTCCCAGAGATCGCGGGAACGCGCGTAACTGGCGAGGGCGTCCGGGCGACCGAGGGCGGCCTCCACGTTGCCGGTCTGGTTGTAGACGCGGGCCAGTGCCTGAACGTCGTCTGGCCCCGGTTTGCCGGCAGTGAGCGGCTCCAGGACGCGGCGGGCTTCGGCCAGTTCGGCAAGGCCCTCGTCGGATCGGCCCAACGCCCCGTGGATCGCGCCGAGGTTCACCAGCGCCTGGCCCAGCAGACGTGCGTGGTCGGCGTCGGCGGCGTGCGGCTCCATCAGGCGGCGTGCTTCGACGAGGGCAGCAAGCGCCGGCTCCGTCGAGCCGGCGGCGTGCCGGGCCACACCGAGGTTGATGAGGGTCCGGCCGAGGTCGAGGGTGGCCTTCGGCCGTCCGGGGTGTGCGGCGACGACGCGCTCCTGGAGCGCCCGTGCCCGCTCGAACGATTCGAGCGCCTTCGGCCCGTCGCCCAGGCCCTGGCGCAGCGCACCAAGGTGGTTTTCCGTCGCGGCCAACTCCTCGGCCCGCACCGGGTCGGCGGGGGCGGCGGCCAACAACTCGGTGCGGATCGCCAGCGCCCGCTCGTACAACTCGGCGACGCGCGGCCCTGGCGAGAGTTCGTCGAGGATGGTGGCGAGGCGGAAGCAAGCGGCTGCGGTCTCGGCCTTCAGCGCCGCGTCGCTGGAGCGCTCGCGCAGAAACTGCTCGTAGTAGTCGCGCGCCTTCGATAACAGCTCGCGCCGCAGTTCTTGCGTGCCCGGCTCCTTGCGCAACAGCCGCGGGTTCACGCTCACGTCGGTGAAGAACGAATCGACGGCTTCGCGCGTCTGCCGGTAGCGTTCCTCGGCCAAGGTGCGCAGGCTCGCCTCGTTGGCGTTGGCGACCCGCAGCCGTTCGTTGGCCTGCGACAGTACCATCACGCCGAGGGCCAGCAAGCCCACGCCGACGAGGCTGGCGGCGATGATGCCGGTGACCAGCGCCAGCCGGCGGCGCGCCCAGCGGCCGAGCCGGCCGGCCAGGCTGTCGCGGTACGCCGACACCGGTTGGTCGGCGAGCCAGTGTTCCACGTCGGCAGCCAGGTCGATCGCCGTGGCGTAACGATCCGATGCGCGGAACGCCATCGCCTTGCGACAGACGGCGTCCAGCGACCGCGGCACGGCAGGGTTGACCGCCCGTGGCACCGGCACCGGTTCGCCCGACGGGGGCACGGCCGGCTTGCCGGTCAGGATCGTGTAGAGGGTCGCACCGAGGCTGTAGACATCGCTGGCCGGGCCGACCTCATCCCAACGGCCGGCCGCCTGCTCCGGCGGCATGAAGCCCGGCGTGCCGATGGCCGCTCCCATTTGTGTCGCCTCGCCTGGCGGCAGCGTCCAACTCGGAGTCGGGCCAACGGGTGGATCGGCTTTCGAGGGGCGTTCCGTCGCGTCGGTCGTTTCTGCCGGCTCGTCACCCGCGCCGAGGAACTTGGCCAGGCCCCAGTCGATCAGCAGCGTCTCGCCGAAGCGGCCGAGCAGCACGTTGGCCGGTTTCAGATCGCGGTGGATGACGTTCTGGCTATGGGCGTAGGCGACGGCGTTGCACACGTCGACGAACCGGTGCAACAGTTGCCGCAGCTCGGGTCCATCGAAGCGGGGCGGCGGCGCGGCGTGGTGCCGCATTACCGCCTCGTGCATCGACTCGCCCTCGACGAAGCGCATCGCGTAGTACGGCCGGCCGTCGTCGTATTGCCCTAGCCCGTGGACCGGCACGATGCCTGGGTGGGCCAGCCGGCCGGTGATTTCGGCTTCGAGCAGGAAGCGGTGGCGACTGCGGGCATCGTCGGCGAAGCGCGACTGAATCTCCTTTAGCGCGACGCGGCGGCGCAACTCGGTGTCCTCGGCAACGTAGACGATCCCGAGGCCACCCTTAGCGTGCGGGCGGACGGCCCGGTAGCGACAGTTCGGCGCGGCCGTGGGCGGAGGCTCCTGGTCGAACGCCGCGGACGGCGGCAGCGCATCGGCCGTCTGGACCTGCGTGTGCGCGAGAACCGTGCCGCTGCCGACGATCGATGGGCCGTCCGGTTGCAGAGGCGGGGTCACCAACGACTCCTCTCGGGCGCATCCGATGCGTGTGCCGACATCGTAACCGAAATCCGTCGCCGAAACTAGACGCTGGCCGCGGGCCGTACGGAATGCGACGATAACACTAACACCGCCCCGGAGACTCCGTCGATGACGCGCCTCGCCGTTCCGCTTGCCGCTGTCGCATGTTTCGCCGTCGCACTGCGAGCCGACGATCCGAAGCCGAAGGCGACCCGCGGCCCCGTGACCGTCTCGGAGGAGGCGCGTCGCATCCACGAGTCGGCGATCGTCGTCGATGGGCACAACGACCTGCCGTGGGAAATCCGCCGCAAGAGCGGCCTCGACTTCGTTACCGTGGACATCGCCAGGAAGCAGCCGCGACTGCACACCGACATCCCGCGCTTGAAGGCCGGCGGCCTCGGCTGCCAGTTCTGGTCGGCGTTCGTGCCCGTCAGCACCATCAAGGAGGGCACGGCCGTCCGCAAGACGCTCGAGCAGATCGACGTGATCCGCCGCATGGTCAAGCGCTATCCGGAGACGTTCGCCCTGTGCGGCACGGTGGACGAGATTCGCGCGGCCCGCAAGGCCGGCAAGATCGCATCCCTGATCGGCGTCGAGGGCGGGCACTCCATCGACGGCTCGCTCGGCGTCCTGCGCACCTTCTACGACCTTGGCGTGCGGTACATGACGCTGACGCACACCGAGTCCCTGGCCTGGGCCGACTCCTGTTCGGACGAGCCGAAGGCGCACGGCCTGTCGCCGTTCGGCGAGCAAGTGGTCGCGGAGATGAATCGACTCGGCATGTTGGTGGACATCTCGCACGTCTCGGCCGAGACGATGCGGCACGTTCTGCGGGTCACGAAGGCCCCGGTGATCGCATCGCACTCGTCGGCCTTCGCGCTGGCCAACCACCCGCGCAACGTGCCGGACGATGTGCTGAAGCTGGTCGCTCAGAACGACGGCGTCGTCATGATCAACTTCTATCCCGGCTTCATCCTGCCCGAAGGGGCACGGGCGATGGACGGAATGATGAAGGCGTACCGCGAGCTGCGCAAGAAGTACGCCGACGACGACAAGCGGTTGGAGGATGCGCTGGCGCAGTACCGCAAGGAGAACCCGTCGCCGCGCGGCAGCGTCCACACGGTCGTGGACCACATCGAACACGTCATCGAGGTGGCGGGCATCGACCACGTCGGCTTAGGGTCGGACTTCGACGGCATCGGCACGGTACCGGAGCAGTTGGAGGACGTATCAACGTACCCGCGGATCACGCAGGTGCTACTCGACCGCGGCTACACGGCGGAGCAGATCCGCAAGGTGCTGGGCGGCAACGCCCTGCGCGTGCTCAAACGGGCCGAGGAGGTCGCGGCAGGGCGGTGACGCCGGCTATGATGAACGGTGTAGGACCTCGGCCCCGCCGTTCGCCGCTTACTCCCGTGCCCCGATGACTTTCGTCCTCGACGGCTACAACCTGCTGCACGCCATCGGCCTGTTGACCGGCCGCGTCCGGCCGGGCGGGCTGGAGAAGGCGCGGAACGCGCTGCTCGACCTCGTCGCCGCCGCGCACGCCGGTGAGCCGGGCAGCGTCACCGTCGTCTTCGACGCCCGCCGCACCGGCCGCGCCGACGGCGAAGAACGCCACGGCATCGTTCGCGTCCTCTACGCGCACTCCGAGGAGGCCGACGACCGCATCGAGTGGCTGATCGCCCACGACACCGTACCGCACAAGATGGTCGTCGTCTCGAACGACCACCGACTGCGGCGGGCGGCCGAACGGCGGCGCTGCCAGTCGTGGACGTGCGAGCGCTACCTCGACTGGACGGAGCGGCGACGCACCGAACGGCCGGCGAACGCGACGCCGGAGAAGCCGGCCGCCGGGGTGCCCGCCGACTGGCTCGCGGCGTTCAGTGGCCTCGACGACGAACCGGAGATGCGCGAGTTGTTCGGCCCCGACTTCGGCGATGGCGACGGCATCTGACGGTCCACACACGAATCACTGCCCCACGAGACCCCGACATGGTGACGCAAATCGACCCCCAGTCCCTCGACGCGATGATGAAGGCGGGCAAGCCGGTCGTGCTGGTGGACGTGCGCCAGCCGGAAGAACGCGCTCTCGCCGCACTGCCGAACAGCCAGTTCATCCCGCTCGGCGAGTTGCCGGTGCGGGCCGCCGAAGTCGATCCGCCGCCGGGGGCACTCGTCGTCGTCTACTGCCACCACGGCGTCCGCAGCCTCAAGGGGGCGGCGTTCCTGGAGGTGAGCGGCGTGTCGCCGGTGGCGTCGCTCGCGGGAGGCATCGACGCCTGGTCGCTGTTCGTCGACCCGACCGTGCCGCGTTACTGAGGTGACGCGGGCAGCCGGTACGGCCGGCCTTCGCGGTACAGGGCGAGCGCCCGCTCGTGGACGCCGCGTTCGCCGTCGGCCGCCAACGCCAGTGCGTCCGACTGGTTGCGGACGGCCTCGCCGGCCTCGCCGCACTCCATCAGCGCCGCGGCCAACAGCGACAGGTTGGCCGCCGTCCGGCCGCCGCTCTCGGCACACAGCGCGCGGGCCGCCGTCAGCGCGGCCCGGCCATCTCGCAACTTCGGCTCCGGGCAGGCCGCCCGAATCCACGCCAGTTCGTAGGCCGCCGTGGACTGCCGTGGGTCGTCGCGCAGGGCCGCGGCGAAGTCGTCGACCGCCGGCCCGTAGCGGCCGAGTTCGGACAGCGCCTTGCCGCGGTTGGCGTGCAGGTCGGCCGCGTCGCCGCTCGTCGGCTTCGCCGTCCGCAAGGCGCGGTCGTACTCGGCGACGGCATCGCGCCAGCGCTTGAGTTTGACGAACGCGCTGCCGCGACGGCGGAGGGCGTAGTCGTCGTTCGGCACCAGCCGCAGAACGGTGGCGAAGTCGTCCAGCGACTGCTCGTAGCGCCCGAGTTGCATGCGCGACCAGCCGAGGAAGCGCCAGTACTGCGCTTCGTCGGGCACCAACCGTGTCGCCGCGGCCAGATCGCGCTCGGCGGCCGCGGCGTCGTCGAGGTCAGCGTGGGCCAGCCCGCGATTGCCGAGCGAGTGACCGTCGCCGGGGGCGTATTCCAGTGCCCGCGAGTACGCAGCGACGGCGTCGGCTGGCTGGCCGTCGCGCCGCAGTGTGTCGCCCTGGTCGCGGTACTTGCCGGCGAGCAGCGCCTTCCAGCCGGAATCCCCGCTCGATGGCCGAACGCGGTCGGAGGTTGGCGCTTTCGACGTTTGCCCGACTTGATAGGTCGCCGCCACCAGGACGACCACCGCGACGGCCGCCGCCGCGAGCGGAGCCGTACTCGGTCGCAGCATTTCGGCTGTCGCCCCGATTCCACGCGGCGGAAGCGGGGCCGGTAGCGGCGTCGGATTCCACATGCCGCTGGGGAGTCGCCAGCGCGTTCTCGCGGCGGCGAGCGTCCACACCGCCGCGGCCGCCGCCACCAACCCGAAGAAAACGATTGCAGGGGCCGGCAGGCCGTTGTCGTCGTGCGCGAGGATGTCGAACCCGCGGCCGAGCGCGAGACGGTCGAAGGCGGACAGCGCGTTGGCCGCGGCGTGCATCGCCACGGGCACGACGAACGACCGCGTGGCCAGGAACGCCGCATGCAGGGCCACGCCCATGACGAACGCGCCAGCGGCGGCCGCCGGTTCGACGCGCGTTGCCGCGAACAGGAGCGACGTGGCGATGACGCCGCCAGCGGTCCCGAAGGCCGTCACCAGTCGGCGACCGATGAAACCGCGAAACACTGCTTCCTCGGCGACGACGGGGACGAAGCCGCCGAGCAAGAGCGCCCACAGGCCCCAAACGTGTACCGGTTCGTCAACGGCGTCGAAAGTAGCGAGCGATCCCGACGCCAGGTTGTGCGCGACACCGGCCGCCAGCGCGATCGTCGGGACGAGCGCGACGGCCAGGAAGACACCCGCCGACAGTTGCAGCCGCGTGCAGCCGCGTAGGGCCAGCGTCCGCCGCACGCCGACCGGGCGCGACGCGGGCCACGCGAGCGCTGCCGCGGCCGACAACCAGACGACGACCGAGAGCGAGGGCGCGAACCACGGCCGCTCGTGGACCCCGTAACGGACGCCGAGCGTGTAGAACGCGACCGAAAACGCGAGCAGCAACCCGATGAACGCGACGAACCAGCCGACGCCAGATAGGGCGGCGCGAGTCCGGTCGCTTGCGGCGGCGTCGGCGGGCGTCGGGTCCGGCGGCACGGTCGCGCTCCTCCGGGGGCGATGCCGCCATCCTACCGGGACGACGCGGCCGGGCCAATATTCGACGCCGCGTGTAACGCGGCACGTGTCCTCGTGTTGTCAATGTGTCGCCCGGTCGGCTCCCGAGTCACGAACGAGGTCGAACATGACACGGTTCGCAGTCCTACTCGCCGCGGTGGCGACTCTGGTTGTGCTGGGCGGCGCGGACGATGCGGACGCCGCCGACAAGAAGAGCAAAAAGGGCGGGGCCAGGCCGGAGGCGCTGTTCAAGCGCCTCGACACCAACGGCGACGGCAAGCTGTCCAAAGAGGAATTCGTCAAACTCGGCGAGCGCGCCAAGAGCAAGGGCAAGGGCAAGGGCGAAAAGGGCAAGGGTGTCGAAGTGCTGTTCGAGAAGCTCGACGCCAACGGCGACGGGTTTATCTCGGCCGAGGAGTTCAAGAAACTCGGCGAGCGGCGCGGCAAGAAGAAGGACAAGTAACTAGAATTAGCCACAGATGAACACAGATAAACACGGATGAATACAAGAGATAATCCTTGTATTCATCCGTGTTTATCTGTGTTCATCTGTGGCTAATTCTACGCCGACTAGAGCCGGTTGCTGTAGCGCTTCTGCGACCGCCCGAACACCGGCTGCGCCGGCGCAGCTCGTTCCTCCGGCGACTTCACGCGCGGGACGTACGCCTCGAAGCCGGGGAACCGCTTCTGTTCGATCAGCTTGTTGATCGCCATCTCGATGCCCGTCAGCAGGTCGCCCTGCTCCGGCGTCACCAGCGAAATCGCCACGCCGTCCTTACCCATGCGGCCAGTGCGGCCGACGCGGTGGACGTAGTTCTCGATGTCTTCCGGCAGGTCGTAATTGATGATGTGCGAGATGCCGGTCACGTCGATGCCGCGACCGACCACGTCGGTCGCAATCATGATGGCCAGCTTGCCGGCCCGGAACGATTTCATGATCCGGTCGCGGGTCGTCTGCGGCAGGTCGCCGTGCATCGGCTCGGCCAGCCCCGGCAGTTTCGCCTGCAACTTGATACCGAGACGGTCGGCCGTGCGCTTCCGCTGCGTGAAGATGATGCACTGCCGCGGCCGTTCGGTGGCCAGGACCCGCAACAAGAGATCGAACTTGCGGTCCTCGTCCACGGTGTAGTACGACTGCTGAATCTTCTCAACAGTCGGCTGGTCCGGCGTGATATTGATCTCGATCGGATCGACCATGTACCGCTGCGCCAGTCGCAGGACTGGCGGCGGCAGCGTGGCCGACAGGAGCAGAGTCTGCCGCTGCTTCGGGCAGCGGCGGAGGATTTTTTCGATGTCCGGTCGGAAGCCGATGTCGAGCATCCGGTCGGCCTCATCGAGGACGACGTAGCGCACGCGGCTGAGGTCGAGCGTGCCGCGACTCAAGTGGTCGAGGACGCGGCCGGGCGAGCCGACGACCATGTGCACGCCTTTTTTGAGCGCGACGAACTGGCTGCGGATGCGTTGGCCGCCGTAGATCGGCACGCACTTGCACCGCGAGTCGGGGGCGAGTTTCGTCGCCTCCTCGGCAACCTGTACGACGAGTTCGCGGGTCGGCGCAAGGACGATGGCCTGCGGGCCGGGACCTTCGTCCTCGCGCCAGGAGTTCAGGAACGGCAGCGCGAACGCGGCCGTCTTGCCAGT
This sequence comes from uncultured Alcaligenaceae bacterium, assembly GCA_964574975.1. Taxonomy (GTDB): domain Bacteria; phylum Planctomycetota; class Planctomycetia; order Gemmatales; family Gemmataceae; genus JAXMAS01. Next base: position 8,633 of record CAZNSL010000170.1, read on the forward strand.
GCCGGTTTGGGCCTGACCCATGACATCGCGGCCGGCGAGCGCGTGCGGAATGAGGGCGGCCTGAATCGGCGTTGGCGAGAAGTACTTGGCTTTCGCGAGTGTGGCGAGAAGGGCGGGGCGGAGCGGCAGGTTTCCGAAACTCGATTTCGGGCCGGCTGTCGGCTCCGCCAACATGGCGGCGGTCAAAAAATCCTCCCGAGGGCCGACATCCCGGCCCCCTCAGTCGTGCGAGGCGCGATTATTCTCCCTCATTTATACCTTTTACCGCGCCGGCTGTCTAGCGGACTCATCTCCACCCGCGCGAGACGAGGTCATGAACGGCTTTGTCCTGCGAAGTGGGGTTTCGTAAACCGTGGTTG
>CAZNSL010000171.1:0-8978 GCA_964574975.1 uncultured Alcaligenaceae bacterium
CGAGGACATCGCAGAATCCCTCGCTGGTGCGTCGGGCTCAAGGACTCATTCACTCGATCAACCCACGGCCCTTCATCCATTCGGCGAGCCGTTCGGGCCACGCCTTCAGCACCGGGTCGTTCGGGGCCAACCCGACACCGTGGGCACCCTTCTCGTACTCCGCCAGTTCGACCGGCACGCCATGCCGCTTACACGCCTCGACGAACAGGTGGGCATTTCGGATGGGAACCGCCTTGTCCTCGGCCGTGTGGAATAGGAAGCACGGCGGCGTCTCCTTGGTCACCTGTTTGTCGTTCGACATCAGTTCGACCAACTTCGGGTCCGGTTCCTTGCCGAGCAGATTGGCCCGCGAGCCACCGTGGGTAACGTGCGGGTCCATCGACACCACTGGGTACGCCAGGATCGCAAAGTCCGGACGACAACTTACCGCGTCGATCGAATCCCCGCCCGGCTTGCCCGCATCGAAATGGGTGGCGGCCGAGGACGCCAGGTGTCCGCCGGCCGAGAAGCCCCAGATGCCGATGCGACTCGGGTCGAGCTTCCACGTCTTGGCGGATGCCCGCACGGTACGGATCGCCCGCTGAGCATCCTCGAGCGGCGCGGGGTACAGCGGGGCCGGCCGCTTGTCCTTGACGACGATGCGGTAGCGCAGCAGGAACGCCGCGACGCCGCGGTCGTTGAGCCAGCGGCAAACGTCCGTGCCCTCGTGTTTGTCGGCGAGGAAGCCGTATCCGCCGCCGGGACAGACCACGACGGCCGTACCGTTGCCCTTTCCCTCCGGCGGTAGATACGCCGTCAATGTCGGTCGATTGGCGGCCGGATCGCCGACGGAGTGCGGGGCCGGCCCGGGCCAAAGTGGTACCGGCTGTGGGTCGGCCGCGAGGGCCAGCGTCAGGAATGTGACGAACATGGGAGGACTCCGCGGTTCAGGTTGGCGTGAACGGCCTTGTTTTTTGGGGGCCGCCGATCCATATTGTTAGAAGTACGACGGCCTCAGTGCCACCGAACGGGGGCGACTTGGTTTCGACCGGGTAAATGAGGCGACGTTGGCGTGTCGTGGTTGATCAGTTGGCCACGTAAAAAGCTGATCACATGATAACTGCTGAACCGCAGTTTGCTTTGGCTGCGTAGAGATACGCAACCCTGGGACCATGAGCTTCGCCTGAGAGGTCGTGGAACCAGTCACTAATTCAGGCTCGTCGCGACTTGAGGCCCGCAAGGGCTGGACCGGAGGCGGTCGCGGCCAGACGATCACTGCCGGTTAGCGAAGCCAACACCCTGTCCGTCGGGGAAAGGCCGAGCGAACGTGGTGGGCGACCCGCAAGGGCCGGCCCGTCAACCGTAGACGGAACACACACGTAGAAGACGGCGCTAAAGTGCCACGGGACGCGGGTTCGATTCCCGCCGCCTCCACTTTTCTTCGGATTCGTCCGGACCCTGGAAAACGCCAGAAATGGCCTGTTTTCCAGGGTTTTCTGTTGGTGACACCGGACTGTCACTAGTCTCAGCTTGTCTCACGAAATCCCCCGAAATCTCCGTTTGTGGGCCAAGGAATGGGCCAAGGGAAAATGGCCGTCCGTCGGTCCCCGTTGCGGCCAACGCTTCGGCTTGCGGGGCGCTCGCCGGAATGGGGAGCGCTTGCACGGCCGCGGCCAGGTCGTAGAAGCGCGAGTGCGAGTAGCGGGCCGTCATCGCGTAGGACGAGTGCCGGGCCAGGTCCATATGCTCGCGGGCCGAGACGCCGGCCTTGCCGACCATCGTGATGAACGTGTGCCGCAGCCCGTGGAAGTCGAGGAAGCGGCCTTCGGCGTCGCGGTCGGCCAGGAAGTCGCTTTGCGCCCGTTCGTCGCGTTGGCGGGCATCCTGTGCGGCCGCGACCCATACGCGGCGGGCGTCGGCCAGGTCGCGGCGGATCATCTTCGCCGATGCGTCGTTCGCCCAAGTGCCCGGCCAGACGGGCCGGCCCGCCGGCTTGTCGCGCAGGTAGTCCCGCAGCGTCGCGGCCACGTCGCGCGGCAACGGTTGCACCGCCTGCCGGCGGTTCTTCGTGCAGGCCGCTTGTACCGTGGCCGTCGGCGTCTCGCCGCTGAGGTCGAAACTCTCCGGCGTCATGCTGGCCAGCTCGGAAGTGCGGAACCCAGTTGCGGCCGCGGTCAGGTAGATCGCGTGCCGATCCTCCCCACTCAGCCGGCGGAACGGCCGGGCACTCGCCCGCGCCGTGTCGAGCAACCAGCCCAGTTCCTCCGGCGAGTAATCGCGGCGGGCGTGCCGAACGTCGGCCGCCCCGTTTGCCAGCTTGGATAGGCACGCCAGAGGATCGACGCCGATGCGCCGGTCACGCCACAGCCAGCGGGTGAAGCCCTTGGCCGCAGCCAGGTACTCGTTGGCCGTCTTCACACTCTTGCCCGGTTCGTCGTCGGTGCCGCGTCGCAGCCGGGCCAGGAACTCGACGACGGCGGACGGTTGAATGTCGGCGGTGCGGACGAAACGGCAGCCGTCCACCACGGCCGTCAGTCGGTACAGCGTCATCTTGACGTACAGCGCCGTGTTGCCCTTGGCGCTCAGGTAGGAACGGAAGTCGTCCAGGTGTTCAGCCAGTGGCCGCTTGGCGTGAACCTCCGTCGGATCGCAAAGGCCGACATGCTCGCGGATCGCCCGGCGCTCGAGGTCGTTGGCCAACGTCTCGGTCGCCTTACGGTCGGCGTAGCCCTTGACCTTGCGGCGCTCGCCGTTCGGCAGGTAATAGCGCACCCACCACGTCGGCGACTTCTTGCGGATCGCGCCGGGCGTGGCCTTGGTGGTGCGCTTGCCGGTCGCGGGATCGACGTAGTAGACGGGCTTGAAGATTTCAGCCATCGGTGATGCCCTCTCCGAAACGGCCGGGCCGCCGCCGCGGTTTCGGACGCGGACGGCGACGCCGGCCAAAGGACGAACAACAGTTTAGCGCCATCGTCGCGCCGGTCCAAGGTCAGTCGGTCGGCGGACAACGCGAGCCCTTTTTTAGGTGTCAGTTTCGTTGGTATCGCAACCTCAGCATTTCTCAGCATCCCGCACAACCTGAGCATTCCATAGCATCGCATTGGTGCGGAATGCAACGACCGCGGCCCGCCTCTCGTCAATAGCGATCACGGTAAGGACCGTCGCCGCGGTACGGCTTTTGGTCGGCCGGCGACGGGTCCGGCCCCTCCCATGAGTCGGCGCGGCCGTCGGCGTCCGGGTCCGGCCCGTCTGGCGGGCTTTGGGCCGCGTTCACGGCGGGCAGCGTCGCCAACCATCCTGCCAGCCAAGCCGGCGGCCAAGTGGCACGCGATGGCACGCGAGCCGATCCATTGCAGCTTTCTTTCGTGTCCTTGCGGTGAATCCTCCGTCCCGCGCGTCGGGTGCATTTGGTTGGCTCGCGTGCCATCGCGTGCCAGCGCCTCAAATCGGCCCCGTCTTCAGCGCTATGCCACGGTAAACCCGTACCCGGTCGTCGCCCTCACGGGGCTGACTCACTGCCACGCGAGGGAAGGCAGCGCGCAGGTCGCGGCCAAATGTGGTGATTGTCCCCGGCTCTCGCTTGTTGCCTTCCTCGCACCACACCTTCCACGCCGCGTACAACTCCTGCACCTTGACCGACAGCGCTTCCCCGGTCGCGCAGCGGTCGCGGACGAACGCCTTGACCGGCGACGCCAGGTCTTCCAGCTCGGAGATGTCCGCGAGGGCCGATTCTGGCTGAACGAACCGCCCGCGCTCACGCAGCCGTTGCCAGCCGGCGACCGCCCAAAGCATGATGCCCGGCAGTTCGGCGAGAAGCCGGGCGGTGAGTCCCCGGTCCTCGCGCCCGTAAAACGTGTTCCTAAGCCGAAGTACCACGAACCGCCCGGCGAGCGCCCCACTGGCGTCGGCGATCCGCGGCAGCTCGTTGGTAAGGATGACGAACCGTGTCGGAAGCCGCATCGTCACGAACGGGAGGTTCTTGCGGTTCACCGTCTGCGCGTCTTCGCCGCTGATGCTCAGTAATCGCTCGGTGACGGCGGCCAAGTCGTTCCGACCGCTGAGCCGGGCATCGGCGATGATCGCGGCCGACTTGCCGATCAACGGCCACAATCCGAATTCGGTCCCCAGACTGCCGAGTGTCGGCCCGGCTACGTTGGCCGCGCCCAACAGCCCCGTAAGGACGCGGCCTATGGTGCCCTTACCCGACCGCGGCGGGCCGACGATCAAGAGGATTTTCTGCTGCGACGTGTCGGGCGTGAGCAGGTAGCCGAACCACTCGCACAGCGCCGCCACGCCGGCGATGTCGTCGGGCCACAGTTCGCGCAGGAAGTGCAGCCATTCGGCCGGCTCCGCGGCCGCGGGGTCAAAGTCGATGTCCGCCGCTGACATAGCGAACAGGTCGGGCGTCGTCGGCCGGATGGCCCGCGCGTCACCGGCGACCAACGCGGGCAAATTGACGATGGCGTTGCGGCAAAGCACCAGCTCGCGCGGGTCCGGGCCGCCGCCGGCGATCCAGGCCGGCGGCAGCGTGTCGGCGGGCAGCAAGGCCAACGACGCCACCGCTTGCAGCGCGTTGGACACGACTGCTGCCGTGACCTTTTGCACCTTCGGCGATTTGCCTTTGCCCTTTTTCTTGCCTTCGCCGTCTGCGCCCCGGTCGTCCTGAGACAGTCGGGCCATCCTCTCCCGGTGAGCAATGTCGAAATCGCGTTTGACCGCCGCGACCAGTCGGCCGCGCAGGTCGCCGGAGGGCACGGCCCGGTACGCTCCCTCGCGCCAGTGCCAAAACTCGGCTTGCCACGCTCGCAGCAAGAGGCGGCCGCCAGCGTCGCGGTAGTCGTCCAAGAACGACCGAGCCAGGCGGTGCGGGTCGTCGGCCGCTTCGTTGGGCGACGACCCCTTTGCCGGCGGCGTCGGTTCCACGGCGGCCGCGATCAGTTCGCGGAAGGCGTCTGGCCCGTGGGCGACGATGAAATCGTCCAGGCCGATCTTGGCCGGCGTACCATCGGGGCCGGGATCGCCGGCGGGCAGTCTGACGACGCGGACGGTAGCGCCCCGCCGCCGGAGCGCTTCGGCCAGGTGCCAGACGGCCCGGCCGACGTGCGGGTTCGTCGCGGCGTCGGAATCGAAACAGAGATGCACGGTGCGGCCCTGCCAGGCGACGGCCGCAAGTCCGTCGATCAGCTCGCGGTCGCCATGCGGTTTGCCGTCCGCGTCTCTCGGCCGCTTTCGCTGCCAACCGTAGACGCCGACCAGCCCGACGCACGGCAACCCGTGTTGGTCCGCGGCGAGCGCCTTCTTCTCGCCCTCGGTGACGATTAGCGTCTCCGCGCTGTCGGCCAGCGCGGCCACCGTGCCGGGCGGAATGTACGCGCGGTTTGGCTGACCGACGGGCGATTCATATTTGACGGGCTTGCCGTCCTTGGCCCGCGGCCGAGTCGGCTTGACGCGAAGGTATCCGTTGACGTTGCCGGCGGCGTCGCGGAACGGGAACGCGAGGCAGGGGCCGAGCGCGTAAGCCGGCCCGCGCCAGTGCAATAGCTTGCCGATGACGGTCGCGTCGGTCTCCGAGTACAGCCCGGCGGCGCGGATGGTGTCGTCGGTCAGGCCGGATCGGCGCAGGTCGGCCAGGTGGTCCGCGGCGAGCGGGAGCGCTCGTTCGCTGCGGTCGTTGCGAGCGCGTTGGGCCGGCGGTATCATGTCGGTGACTCCTGCGCGAGACGTGCGGGCCGCCGACGCGCAACCGTCGGCGGCCCCGATGGGATCGGGCGGGACATGCGGTAGTGCGGCCCGTCGCCCCGCGGGTCGCGGCCGGAGGTGGTCTGGGGGCAGTCAGTCAGCAGCAGCACAGGTGAGCCTCTGCCGCGCGGCCGGGTGACAGCCCGGCCGTCGGCGTATCCAGGGGTCACACGCGATGGGCCGACCGTCGGCCCTCCATCGCTCGCATCGCGGCCCAGGTCCGCGCGTCGGGCGCGCCGGCCTCAGCCCATGCGATCACCTCGGATCGCCGGTATCTCACGGATCGACCGAGCCGCACCGGCGTCGGCCCGATCCTGCCGGCGGCGCGGAGTCGGTGCCAGGTGGCGCGGGCAATTCCGCAAAGCGCTGCGGCCTCAGTATCAGCGATCAGCACGGCAACGCGCGACTCACACGCGGCAATTTCGCCGGGTGGCCGTCGGCGCTTCGGCCGGGCCGGCGGCGGGGCGGTATCGGGGGTCGTCGGCGTGTCAGTGGTCGAGGTGTGGAGCGTCAGCGGCACGGCTCGCCCTCCCGACGGGCCGCCCGCTCGGCAAGGACAGAAACGACAGTCGGCCAGTGATACCGCAGCACCTTTGGTGAGACAGCGATTCGCGGGATGAGGCCGGTACGCGCCCATCGTCGGACCGTACTTGGCCGAACGCGCAGCCGATCCGCGACTTGATCGGCTGTGACGAAGTCAGGGTCAGTCACGATAGCATCCCGTGGGACTTGAGCCGCTCTGTCGGCCCTACACCCACTCCCGGCGCATATGCGCCGCAGGCCGCGCATATCGAGCGCATACCGTGAAGTCACTGACAGTTACGCTGCGCATAGTAGCGACTTGAAAAAGGCGATATGCGCTCAAGAAGTGCGGCCTACATCCGCAACGATCAACGATCCGTTCTGCGCTTTCTTTGCCGTGGTGCCCGATGTTCGCGGTCCTCTCCCTTGTCGAGTTCCGCTGGGTCAACAGGTATCGGCTTTCGGTGGCTGGATTCGGGGAGGTCGGGAAGTACGTTACCGGCTTCAAGCCATCGCGCCACTTCCTTGCACCAACGTGAAACTGTGCCCTGCGCGATTGGGCGGCGAAACAGTTCCGTCAATTGCTCGGCAATTTCCGTCTGCTTCATACCCATCAGGCGCAAAAGCCGGTATGCAATGAATGCATCTGGCGATGGCTCCCCCAATCCCGTCGTCCTATCGGCCGTCGGTTCATTCTGCGACCCGCCAAGAACAACCTCAGGCGCAGGAGGCGGCGAGGGCGGAGTTACGGGCGCGGGCGGCACTTCCGCTGCCGGTCGCAATGCCAACAGGCGCTGCGACAATTCTTCCCAGGTCGGCGCCGTTGCACTCTCGGCCGGTTGACACGGTAGGTCCGGCAGGTAGGCGCTTGCCAGTCGCAGCACGGCTGCGGTTGCGTCGGCACAGCGCTGCATTCCTTGGCAAAACCTGTCCCAAGTCGCAGCTGCGTCATCGCGCCGGCCTTGCCACCAGTCCACTCCCATCATGCTTTCAACCGCCGCCGCCACTTCACGGAGTCGGGTTTCCACGTTGTTGAACGCTACCCCGGCCCGCACCAAAAGCGGACTGGCGGCGCGGAGTAATCCGTCGCCCTGCGCTCGATGGTTTTCGGTGCGGATTCCGAGAATCGGGTAACTCGGAAGGCGATTGCCAAGGTCCGTTAGGGCATCATGGCAAACGGCCCGTGCCCAGCGGTCGATGGCTTGAAATGGGTTGACGCCATTCTCGCCGGTATGGGCCAGGGAGGAATTGGCCGGGCAGTGCGGTTGTCCGGCCGGCGTGTCGGCGGGCCAGTTCTGTTCCACGCCAAAACGGAAATCGTCCAGGTCCGACAACCATCGTTTGGTCGCAACGAACGTCAGTGGCTCGCTAGGGTCGTCCGGCTTGCACGGCGTCGCGAGTACCCCGTAGCGGTCTAGCCCCGCAGCTTCGGGATCGTCGTCGGTGTAGCTGTAGCTGATTCGTGCGTCGTACAGTTGCTTTTCCAGCGTCTCGGCCGTGTAAGTGTCTCGCTTCGATAGCGGCGAGCCGGATACACGTCTGACGAACTCTTCCCACTCACCAAGCAGCCGCAGCACGACGGACTTCGATGGCCGGGTGTTCGCGGCCGGCGACGATGAGGTTTCCCCACCAGATCGATTTGACATGTCCCAACCCTTTGCGGCGCGGGCCGGCCGGCCGCACAGAGTCGGGTTGGTAACTCTGTTGCGACCGACCGCTTTGGCCATCCGGTTCGCGGGCCGGACAGCTACCCGTCGCATCGAATCAGTATGTGTTGATGCAGCGCGGATTACAAGGCCGGTAGGTCCGTAGCGGAGTCGTCCGGTTCGGCCAGCTTCGCGGCCTTGCTCGGCGAACGGGGGTAATCCCATGTCTTCGTCCAACATATCGTCCCACTGGCCGCGGACGATGCGCCGCCGCTCGGTGACGATCCGATCCACGATGGTGTTCGGGTCGGTCGGTCCCACGTTGGGGGGTTTAGCTAGCCGCAGCAGCTCAAGCGCGGCCTTGAGGCGGTTCGGCCCGTCGGAATCCAGTTCTGCAGCCAGGGCGTCTAGGGCTTTCGGAACGAGCGCCCGCAGCTTCTCGGCCCCGTCCGCCCACACTTCGGCCCGCCGGCGGTTCAGGGCGGCCTGGAAAGCGACATCGTATAGCCGCCACTTCGTCACGCATGTCCGCGACAGCCCTAGCGCGGCGGCAGTCTCCGTGTCGTTCTTGCCTGCCGCCAACAGGTCGATGGCGCTTTGCTGCATCAACGTCGGCCCGCGAAAGTGTTGCCGTGCGTAGATGGCCGTCCCCTTCGCCTTCATCGGTTACCCCTCTCGGTCGCCAGGGCGCGGTGTATGCCGGGCGGCGGGTGAAATCGGTTCCTCAAAAAACCCCTAAAACCCGTGTCGGCGCATACGCGGCGGATGGCACGGTCTAGCCGTCAGCCCCGTAGAGATTTCGACCGCCCCTCCCCCGGCATGGGCGGCGGGGTGGAAAGTCGCCATCGGAAAGGGCGTGTATGCCGCCCGTCCCTCGCCCGGCGTCGCCGGCCAGGTCGGCGTTACCATCGCTCATGCACACCATCGTAACCCGGCGCAGTTTTTTGCGAAATTTGGAGCCTATAAAAGGGCGAGGTGGCGTTATCGGCGTTCATGGGTATCAGCGTACTCCCCCCCCCGACGTGGTGGCGGCCGCGTCGCGATTCTACCGCACGCATGGGGTCGTTGTTTAGGCCATGGGGTCATCCTCCC
>CAZNSL010000172.1:0-3785 GCA_964574975.1 uncultured Alcaligenaceae bacterium
CCGCCGGGTGCAGGAAGGCTGGTTCGTCGGCCTGGCTCCCTACGGTTATCGCAACGTTCGCAAGGATGGCCGTGGCATCATCGAGATTGATCCCGATGCGGCGGCGAACGTGAAGCGTATCTTCCACCTCTACGCCTTTGAAAACCTGACGCTGGACGGCGTGACGGAGCGGGTCAACGCCGAAGGCCGCGTCTGGCGGAAGTCGCAACCGAAGTTCCCGCGTAGCTCCATTCACAACATCCTGAAAGACCGTGCCTATCTCGGTGAACTGCTCCACAAGGGCGAGTGGTATCAGGGCAAGCATGAGCCGCTGATCGACCGGGCCACCTGGAACCGAGTGCAGGCCCTGCTTGGTGGGCATGTTTACCATTCCCAGACGCTGACCTATGCCGGGCAACTGATGCAGTGCAGCCACTGCGGGCATCCGATCACGGGCGAGCTGGTGAAGAAGAAGACAAAGGACGGCGTTCGCCACCACGTCTATTACCGCTGCACCTACTACAACCGCGAGGATCACCCGCGTATCCGCGTCCGCGAAGCCGACATCGAAGCCCAGGTCATGGCGATCTTCGGCAAGATGAAGGTGGAGGACGAAGGCGTCCGCGACTGGTTCCGTATGGTGCTGGCGTCGCAAACCCGCGATGCCCAAGCCGACTGCCGCGCTCAACGTGAGGAACTCACCCGGCAGGAGACGCTCATTATCCAGCAGCAGGACCGCTTGCTCAACATGCGGCTGGCCGAAGACATCGACCAGGAAGTCTTCGCCAAGAAGCACACGGAACTACGCGACCGTTTGGCGTCGATCAAGCTGCAACTCGACGTGCTCGACCGCTCCCACGACGAAACGGCCGAGTTGGCGGCGAAAGTTTTTGAACTCTCGCAAACCCTGAACGAGCAATGGCTTACCGCCGACTATGCCGCGAAGCGTCGATTGCTCGAAATCGTGTTTTTGAACTGCACGCTCGATGGCGTAACTCTCGTCCCCACAATGAGAAAGCCCTTCGACGTTCTCGCCGAAGGGCTTGTTTCAGAGAATAGTCGGGGCGACAGGATTCGAACCTGCGACTTCGTGGTCCCAAACCACGCGCTCTAGCCAGGCTGAGCTACGCCCCGATTCGCTGCATTGTACATCAGACGCGCCGAGATTGTAAGGGGTTCACGATCGCGCACGTCAATTCTTGAGCCCGACGCGCCAGCGAGGAATCGCTGGCGCGTCAATTCTTGAGCCCGACGCGCCAGCGAGGATGTCGCTCTCCCTCGCTGGCGCGTCGGGCTCAACTGTCGTTGTGCCGCGTCACGCCGCCTTGCGGAATGCCTCGACGATGCGCTCGAAGTCGTCGTTGGTGTCGAAACCCAAGACGATTTGGCCCTTCTCCTTCGACCGTAGCTTGATCTGCACGCGCGTCGCCAGCCGCTGGCGAAGCTCGTCCTCGATCGCCTGGACGTGAGCGGTTTTCTCCACGGCCTCCTTCGCGGCCGGGCTGGCCGACGGCGACTCGGCCTTCGCCTGCTTGGCGAGCTGCTCCAGGGCGTGGACCGACAGGCTCTTGGCGATCGTCTCCTTTGCGAGCGCGATCTGGCGGTCGGTATCGTGCAGCCCCTTGAGGATCTTCGCGTGCCCCAGCGAGAGCTGGCCGACGCGCACCCAATCCTGCACCTCGGCCGGCAGGTTCAACAGGCCGATCAGGTTCGACACCGTCGAACGCTCCATGCCGACGCGCTCGGCGAACTGCTCGTGCTTCAGGCCGAAGCGGTCGAGGTACTCCTTGAAGCCCTGGGCCTTCTCGATGGGGTTCAAGTCGCTGCGCTGGATGTTCTCGACCAGCGCGGCTTCCAGCACCTGTTGGTCGTTGAAGTCCACGACCCGCACCGGGATTTCGGCGAGGCCCGCGATCTGTGCCGCGCGCAAGCGGCGCTCGCCGGCAATAAGCTGATAGCCGTCGCCGTCGCGGCGAACGACCACCGGCTGCAAGACGCCGTTGGTCTTGATGCTGGCGGCGAGCTTGGCCAGTTCGTCGTCGTCGAAGGTCTTGCGCGGCTGGAGCGGATTGCGGACAACCGCTTCGAGCGGCACGCTAGCAGTCGCCAGGACGGCTTCGCCGGACTCGCCGAGTAGGGCGTCGAGTCCTCGGCCGAGGCGGGGTTTCTGGGTCATCGTCGGGTCACCTCCTCCGTCGCGCGGTCGGCGCGAATCGTTCCGGGCCGCACCATACGCGCCGCCGAGTTGCGCGACAATGCCGGTTCTATATGGAACCCCCAACATCGCGCCAGACTACCCAAACCCAACCCCGCGCCCCCCACGCACGGCACTGGGTACGGGAGCGGTACGACCGAGAAATATTGGGCTTTTTTTGTGGGTCGATTCTGGATTACGATCCGTCCGTTGGCGACCGGAACCGCCGACGAAACCGGGCCGCCCCGATCCCACCCGCGGCCCGCATCTCAGGTCGAAGAGGTCTCCCGAATGCTTCCCCCCCGCAAGGGCACCGCGCCCTCTCCGCGCCCGTCCCGTCACCCGTTCGTCCGCCCGCTGCCTTCCTGACCCGACCGGACTCGCAACCGTCGGACCTGCCGGATTCGTGACCCCGCGCACGCGGGGCGGCGACCACAGCGCGCACGGACTGCACGCTCGGCCGCCGGACTCCCCACCCCCACGGAACGGATTCCCCCATGACTCGATCCCCGATCCTCTTCCGCTGCGACGCCTCGCCCGAGGCTGGCTACGAGGCGTACTACCAGTGCCTCGTGCTGGCGTCCGCCATGCAGCGCCGCCGTCGAGGCACCTACTTCTACAGCCAACTGGACCCGCTCGGCCTCGCCGTGCCGATCCACCGCGGCGGCCACGAATGGGTCGCCGCCGATGCCCCGGCCGGCACGCCCGACGACCTCGACGCGACCCTCCGCACCGTCCGTCGTCTCGGGGTCGCAGCCGTCGTCGTCGCTGCTCCGAACGTCAGCGAGGATTACATCCGCGAACTCGACGCCAGCGGCGTCCTGGTCGTCGCCATCGACTCCGAGGCCAAGCGCCACTTCGCCAACCGCCTCGTCTACAACCCGTTCCTCGGCGTCGAGCGCGAGCAGTACGATCGCTCGCCGCGGACGCAGATCCTCCTCGGCGAACGCTACCCGCTGGTCCGGCCTCTGGTACGCCGGCTGCGTCCGCTGCGGGCGATGGAGCCGCCGGCCCCGCTCCGCTGCCTCCTGTCGCTCGGCGACGACGACCCGGCCGGGCATACGCTGACGTTGGCCGGGATGCTCCTGGAAGCGCCCAAGCTGGAACGGCTGGACGTGTTCGTCCGCAGCCACCACCCGCAGCGCGACGAGTTGAAGGAGTTGGCCGCGTCGTACCCCGGCCGGCTCGACGTGATCTCCGAGAACCAGGAGCTGAGTTCGCGGGTGAGCCGTTGCCACTTTGCGGTGACGGCCGGCGACGGATTCGCCCTGGAGCTGGCGTGCGTCGGCGTGCCGCAACTGATGGCGACGGTGTTCGACCGCCACCGCGCCAACGCGGTGCGGCTGGATGAAGAGGGCATCGCCACCGATCTCGGCCCGGCCGGCGCGGTGGCAACCGATGCTCTATACTCCGGCGTCGAGACGCTCTTGAGTGACCGCATGGAGCGGCAGGGCATGGCGCGCTGCGGCCGGCAGTTGATCGACGGCCGTGGCCCCGACCGCTTCGTGGCGGCCGTCGAAGTGCTGCTCGCCGGCGCGGCCAAGGTTCCGACGCTGAAGATCGCGGCGTAACGTCAATTCTCTGAGCGGCCCACGTAATCCGGCTGAGCGGA
>CAZNSL010000172.1:3795-8968 GCA_964574975.1 uncultured Alcaligenaceae bacterium
CGCTCAGCCGGCTTACGCCGGCCGCTCGGATACGATAACTCCATGACCAACGATCAGATTGCCGCCGCGCTGGAGGAAGTCGGCACCCTGCTCGACCTCCGCGGCGAGAACCCCTTCCGCGCCAACGCCTACCACGCCGGGGCGCGCACCGTCGAACAACTCACCGAGCCGATCGCCGCGCTCGTGGCCGAGGATCGGCTCACTCGTGTCCGCGGTATCGGTGAGACGCTCCGCGAAGCTATCACCGCGCTCGTCGCCGATGGCCATTGGCCGCAGCTCGACTCACTGCGGGCCGAGACTCCGCCGGGCTTGCTCCAGCTGTTGCGGCTGCCGGGGCTGGGACCGAAGAAGGTCAAGGCGCTCGCCGACGCCGGCATCGACGACCCCGACAAGCTCGAAGCGGCGTGCAAGGCGGGCACCGTCGCCAAGATTAAGGGCTTCGGCGCGAAGACGCAGCAGAAGATCCTCGACGGCCTGGGGTTCCTCGCGGCGGCCGGCACGCGCGTTCGCATCGACGTGGCGTCGGAGATCGCCAGCCGCGTGGTGGCGGCCTTGCGGCAGGTGAAGGGCGTCGAACGCGTCGAAGTGTGCGGCAGCCTCCGGCGACGCAAGGAGACGATCGGCGATCTCGACTTCCTGGTCACGACCAAGGATCGCAACGCCGCGATGGATGCCTTCGCCGCACTGGATGGTGTCAGCCAGGTCCTCAACCGCGGCGACACGTTCACCAGCGTCATGCTCGGGCGCGGCGAGGGCATCGCGCGGAAGGAGCTGCGGGCCGACCTGCGCGTCGTCGCCCCGGAGCAGTTCGCCCATGCGCTGCACCACTTCACCGGCTCGAAGGACCACAACGTCGCCATGCGCAGCCGGGCCAAGGAACGCGGCTTCAAGATCAACGAATACGAACTGGTCGGCCCGAAGGGACCTGTGAAGTGCGCCGATGAGTCGGCGTTCTTCACGGCTCTCGGCCTCGACTACATCCCGCCGGAGCTGCGCGAGAACGGCGGCGAAATCGCCGCGGCCGAGAAGCACGCGTTGCCGACGCTCGTCGAGGTCAAGGACATCAAGGGCGTCTTCCACAACCATACCCGCGCCAGCGACGGCACGGCGACGCTCGTCGAGATGGCGGAAGCCGCTCAGGCGCTCGGCTTCCACTACCTCGGCATCGCCGACCATTCGCAATCGCTGGTCGTCGCCAACGGCCTGACGCCGGAGCGCGTTCGCCGACAGCAACGCGAAATCGACGCGTACAACGACGAGTTCGACGACTTCCGGCTGTTCAAGGGTACCGAGGTCGATATCCTCCCCGACGGCTCGCTCGACTTCGACGACGCGACGCTGACGACCTTCGATTACGTCGTGGCCAGCGTCCACACCAACTTCGGCCTGTCGCGCGAAGACCAAACGGCCCGCATCATCAAGGCCGTGCGGCATCCGCGGGTGACGATGCTCGGCCACTCTACGGGTCGGCTGCTGCTGAAGCGCGAGGGCTATGCGGTCGACCTGGATGCGGTGCTGAAAGCCGCGGCCGAGGCCGGGACGATGGTCGAAATCAACGCCCAGCCGTCGCGGCTGGACGTCGACTGGGTCCACGCCCGACGGGCGAAGGAACTCGGCATCACACTGGTCATCAATCCCGACGCGCACTCGACGGACGAACTGGAGCTGTACACCTACGGCGTGGACGTGGCCCGGCGCGCGTGGCTAGAGAAGGGCGACGTGTTCAACACCAAGTCGCTGTCGCAGGTGGTGAAGGCTCTCGGTTAGAGTCACCCCGCCGGGTGTCGCCAGTCGCCGCGGTACGGGCGCTTCAAGAGCGCCGTCGCTTCCGCATCGCCGACGACCTGGTGCTTGGCCGCATCCCACGTCAGGCTCCGGCCGAGCTTCGCCGACAGGTTCGCCAGGATGCAACTCGCCGTCGAAATGTAGCCCTGCTCGATGTCCGCGACCGGCCGGCCGCCGGAGTCGATGCAGCGCAGAAAGTCGCGCATGTGCGCGCGGTTCGCCGTCGCGACGTGCCGCTCCAGGTCCTTCTCCGTCTTCTCCTCGGGGTACTTGCCGTCCTCGAAGAGAGCCGAGCCTGTAACCGTCGGCTCCTTCTTGCCGAGCGGGAAGAACTCGAACTTGTCGACGCTCATCTTGAGCGTGCCCTTGTCGCCGTAGATGGTCGCGGCCCAGGGATACGCCGGATCGGCCGGCGCGCCCCAGGTGCGATGCGTCCACACCACCGGGAACTGCTCGAACTCGAACAGCGCCGTCTGCGTGTCGGAGATGTCCGAGCGCGCTTTCTTCTGGACGTAGATACCGCCCTCGCTGCCGACGCGCTTCGGCCAGCCGAGGCCGGTCGCCCAGCGCACCGTGTCGAGCATGTGGATGCACATGTCGCCAACGATGCCGTTGCCGTAGGCGGTGAACGCCCGCCACCAGCGCTTATGCGGCAGCCGGTCGCCGCCCTCGTACTGCGGCGAATCGTAGGGGCGCAGCGGCGCGGGGCCGGTCCAGAATTCGTAGTCGAAGTAGTCCGGTGGATGCGTCACCGGCGGGGTGTCGTTGGCCCGCATGTGGTAGTAGCAGTACACCTCGGCGTGACCGATGGTGCCGAGCAGGCCGGCCCGGATCACCTTGTCGCGGGCATCGACCAGGTGCGGCGTCGAGCGGCGCTGCGTGCCGACCTGGACGACGCGGTTGTGCTTGCGGGCCGCATCCAGCATCGCCTTGCCTTCGAGGACATCGACGCTGATCGGCTTTTGGACGTAGACGTGCGCCCCTGCTTCGACGGCGGCAATCATCGGCAGGGCGTGCCAGTGGTCGGGTGTGCCCACGATACAGATGTCGAGGTCCTTCTCGGCGAGAAGCTTGCGATAGTCGTGGAACTGCCGCGGTTCCTTTCCCGACTTCTGTCGAGCGGCGACCTGCATGGCCGCTTCGGCGACGCGCTTCTTGTCCACGTCGCAGACCGACACGACCTCGACGGGAGCAACCTGGATGAGTCGGAACAGGTCGTTCTTGCCGTACCAGCCGCAGCCGACGAGGCCGACGCGCAGCGGCTTTCCGTCGGCGGCGTGGGTGGGATAGTCGGCGAGCAGCCAGGCGGCGGTCGACGCGCTGGCGGTGCGGAGGAAGTCGCGGCGGTCCATCGGAGTGCCTCGGGATGGGAAAGGTCCGGCCCTCGGCAATGTAGGCAGCGGATTTGAGATCTCAAATCGCAAATCGCAAATCTCCGCTCACCCCGGCTTGACGTTCCCCCCCTCCTTGAGCGTCCACTTGCCCTCCTCGCCCAGCTCCAGCACCAGGTCGGATATATCGCGTAGCGTGCGGTCGTCGGACACGCTGATGAACGTGATCGGCGTCTTCGACAACAGACGCTCGAAGTACGCGCGCTGCTCCGGGTCCACCGCGTTGACTGCCATGTCGAGGAAGGCGTAGCGCGGGTTAGCGATGAGGAGGCGCGCGACGGCGATCTGCCGCTGCTCGCCGAGCGAGAGGGTATTCGCCCAGTCGCGCTCCACGTCCAGGCCGCCGACCCGGCTGACGACGCTTTCCAACCGGGCGTCGCGGATCACCTCGTTCAGGCGCTCGGGGCTGACGACGGCGCAGGTCGCATTGCCGCAGAGGATTTGTTCGCGCAGGGTGCCGAGCATCATGTATGGCTTCTGCGGCAGGAACATCACCTCGCCGATCGGCGGGCGAACAATCCGGCCGCTACCGGTGCGCCACAGCCCCGCGGCCGCGGCGAACAGGGCGCTCTTGCCGGTGCCGTTCGCGCCGGTGATCAGCAGTCGCGTTCCCTGCGGAACCGAGAGGTTGAGGTTCTTGATGAGCGTGCGGTGGTCCTTCGGGGTTTCGATCGAGAGGTCGTCGAAGGCGACGCACTTGCCCGAATCGTCCACGCGGATGGCCGGGCCGAGCGGCTCGGCCTCGATCGCCTCCCAGACCGAACCAACGCGGGCGACCACGGCCGCGTAGGACGAGATCACCTGGAACTGACTGACGACGACGGCGAACGCGCCGAGGACGACGGCGAACGCGCCGCGGGCCTGTTCGATCTTGCCGAACTCGAACTGCGCGTCGCCGAGATAGAACGGCAGCACGATCAGGATCGGCACGAGTTGGCCGAGGTTGGCGAAGCCGGTCGTGGCGAAGCCGAGGTTGCGGTTCACCGCGATGACGTTGCCGAAGTTCTCGACGACGGCCGCGAGCTTCTGGCCGAGCCGGTCGCGCTCTTTCGGCTCGTTGCGCATCATGGCGATCGCCTCGGCGTTCTCGCGGACGCGAATCAGCTCGTAGCGCAGGTTCGCCTCCTTGCGCAACTGGGCGATGTTCAGGCCGACCAGCGGCCGTCCGACGATCATCGACAGCACGGTCCCGACGATGGCGTAGGCGAGCGCCCCGCCGATGAGCCAGGGCGTGATCGACCAGAGGATGCTCGCGAACATGACGAACTGGATCGTCGAGTTGAGCAGGATGATGGCGAGCGAGAGCGTCGTGGCCGTGAAGGTACGCACGTCTTCGGTGAAGCGCTGGTCCGGGTTGTCGATCTCATCGTTGCCGATCAAGCGGTAATAGGCGTCGTTGGCGAGGTACTTGTCGAGGATGTGGCCCGTGAGCCAGTTGCGCCACATCAGACCGAGCCGCTGTTCCAGGTACTGGTAACACACGACGAACGTGGTGATGACGCAAAACATGCCGACGTAGAGGGCGGCCAGTCCGGGTAGCCGGCCGGACTCGCGCTTGGCCAGGGCGGTGAAGAACCAGCCGCCGACGTAGTTGTTGACGACGTTCAGTCCGGTGACCGCCAGCGCGAAGACGAACAGCAGGGCGAGCAGCGCGAAGGCGACGCGGCGCTTGTCGGAGCGGAAGACCGGCAGCACCAGCTTCTTCACGCGGGCCAGCGCTTCGCGGTAGGCGGCGGAGTGCAGCGGCATGGATCGGCCCGGTGGGGTTGTGACGGTCGCGCCGTCTTTCTCCCCTCTCCCGGCTTTGCGGGAGAGGGGCGGGGGTGAGGGTCCGGCCTCCTCTCCCGGCTTGCGGGAGAGGGCATGGGGGTGTGTAGGCATTTGCCATTTGAGATCTCAAATCTCAGATGCCAAAGTCACCCACACCCCCCGCCCCCCCCCCCCCCAAACCGGGGAGGGGGGGGGGGGAGCGCAGGAGGTCTAACACAGGTTGAGAG
>CAZNSL010000173.1:0-8919 GCA_964574975.1 uncultured Alcaligenaceae bacterium
CGGCCGCGATAGCGGGCAAGGCCTCCCAGCGGACGCCCTGGCCGAAGCGGCAGGTGTGGAATCGCAGCCCTCGACCGTCCAGGGTCTGGTTCAGATTCTTGACGGTGTCGTGCAGGCGTCCCTTGGGGTCGTCGCTGCCGCCGGGGATCGGGTCGTCGATCATCTCCGGCCAGCCCTCCTCCTGGAAAGCGGCCAGAATGGTCGTTTGGTTCGGGGCCGGACGTAGGTAGCGCTTGACCACCTGGCCGCCGAACCACAATACGCCTCGCTTTGCATCCCATCGGGGCTTCAACGATCGCCGGTGGTGTCCATCGCGCGGCATGAGCGTGCCTTCCGTGCATTACCCGTGCCGGTCACGCCGCCCGCGGGAAGTAGACATCGATCGTCGTGCCCTCCCCTATGCGGCTCTGGACGGCGACGGCCGCGTTTGCTTGCCGGGCGACGCGGGCGACAATCGCTAGACCCAAACCGGTGCCGGTCGGCTTGGTCGTGAAGAACGGCGCGAACAGGTCGGCTTGTGTCGCTTCGGAGATACCGCCGCCGAAGTCGCGTACCCGCATGCACACGAACTTGCCGGGGCCGGCCTGACCGATACGGGCCGGAATCGACGCGGCCAACGTCGTCTGGTCGACCGATAGGTCGATGCGGCCACCATTGGGGCCGAGCGCGTCGCGAGCGTTCAACAGCAGGTTGATGACTAACTGCTCGATTTGGTTAACTGTCGCCCCGACGCGACAGCCGTCGGAGGCCGAGACGCGCAGGTCCACGCGGCTACCGAACAGGTGGCCGAGCATCGACCCCAGTCCGCGGACGACCTCGCCCAAATCTGTCGTGCCCGACTCGTCGCCCTTCGAGCGGCTACGACCGAGGACTTGGGTCGTCAGCGAGGATGCTCGTTCGGCGGCTCGGTGAAGTTGTTCGAGGTAGGCAGTGTTCGACCCGTCCGAGGGCAAGTCGGCCAACAGCAGTTCGCTGTAGCCGAGCATCACGGTCAGCAGGTTACCGAATTCGTGAGCCACCTCCGAGGTAAGTTGACCGAGCGTGGCCAGCGCTTGCAATCGGGCCAATGCCTCGTCGACATCGGTCGAGTCGGGGGAGCGGGAACTGTCGTCCATCGTCGCCTTCGGACCGGCCGCCGCTCGGTCGAACCAGGGCAATGGCGTCGCGTGTGCATCCAAGTGTGCGCGCAAGCCGGTCGCGTCAGTACCGGTCATCGGAACTCTCCAATTCAGGACTGCGTGGCCCGTGCTTGGGGGGCCGTGGGCGCGGCCCTCCAAGCAAGGGGATCAAAGTACGGCCGACGCCGGTCAGCGTACCGTTTCCAGGTGCGCCATCCGTCCCGACAGATGCGCCGGCCGCGGCGCGATTAGCGCAGCGATGCGGTTGGCGACGGCATATTCGCCAGCCCCACCGCCGCCGCACGCGCCGACGGCCGTTCGGATCGCTCGGCTGAGCGCGGTGTTACTGTCGGTTCGCCGCAGCGCCCGGCGGACGATGCGGAGCATGTCGGGCGTCGTGTCGCAGCTCGCGGTTCCCCGGACGGCCGGGGCATCCAGCGGCAGGGTGTCGTTAGCCATTCGGCTCATCGGTTCACTCCTTCGTTTCTGGTTGCGTACGGTCGTAGAGGTTCAGCCGATCCAGTCGTCGATGGGCGCGGAGGTTAGGCCCATTTCGTCTCGGGCGACGAGGCGAACGGAGCCGCTCTTGACGTAAGTCGCCGGGGTAAACGAGAACGTGAAGTAGCCGCCTTCGCTCGTGTGCAGCGTCCGATTGTTCAAGTCGGGAATTGAGCTGGTGATCAGCACCGTACACGTATCCGGGTTTTCGTCGACGACTCGGCCCGAGATCACGTAGCAGCCGCCTTGGTTCTCGATCCCGAAATCGACGATGGACGGTGCCGAGTTGGCGGGCACCGCACGCAACTGCGATGCTACCCCGTCTTCGTCCACTGCGAACGCGGTCACTATGTCTGTGCCGGGCAGGGTCGTGACGATGTCGAACGTGCCGTCGGAATTTACGAAGCTGATCGGAGTTGTGACGCCGCCGAGATTAACGAGACAATCCTGCGGGCTTTCGTCGAGGACGGTCCCGGTGATCTGGACCGTATTACCGCCCAGCGGCGTGACGGTCATGTCGACGACCGGCGCGGCCGGGCAATCGCGAACCTCCAAGCGGGTGACGGTGAACTTCTGCCGGCGCGCAGCGCCAGCCGGGCGGACGGGACGGGAGAACAGACGTAACATGGCTTCCCTTTCTGAGAAAAGCGGTCCATCGGTCGTACGAGTCCATGCCGCAGCGCGCTAGGGAGAGCACGAGGGGGCGTGCGAGCGCACCGCGACGACGATACGTTGCTAATTGCGATTAACTCGCGGAAATGGACACTATCGGGAAGTGATTTTTGGAATTATCTGCGTTTTCGCGATGCTCCGCAGACTCGATAATCCGAAAATCTTTGCTGTCTTAGCTCTTAGTAAGAGTCGATAGGCGACGAAATGCGCACGAAAAAACGGTCGTGCCGGATGGACAACCTCCGGCACGACCGAAATATAGTGGACTAAAGTCTACTCGAGTTTCCTGGCAAGCGGGTCGACAAAGCCGTCATCGCCCGGCAATGCCGGAACGGGCGCGCCAACAGCCACGCCAAGTTCCTTGGCCCAGCGGCTCGACAACGGACATGTATCGAGTCGGCCTCCGCGAAGCGCACATTGACGGGCGAATTCCAAGCCCATCGCGTCCAAATCGGCGTTAGCCGGGCCAGGATTGCTTTCCAGGGCGGCGGCACACACGCAAGCAGCCAATTGATAGTGTGCAGCAGTTCCGCGGTTCACGGCGAAAATGGCGCGCAGGTCGTCGAGTGCCGAGAGTCGGTTGATGGTCTTGTCGGTTTTCGCCAACCTATACGTGGCGCGCGCTCGCGTGTATCGGGCCGCAACGAGTGTCGGGTCGAGGTTGAGTGCCTGAGTTGCACATTGAATCGCTTCCGCAGCCTTGCCCATGACCATGTAGTGGCTATGCGCCTTCGCCGCGAAAACCTCGGGCGTTGCCAACCCGTTGCGGATGGCCGCGCCGTACGCTTCGATGGCGGCTGCGTGCAAGTGGTTGGGGAGTTTTGCCAGACATGCGCCCAAGCACGCCGCGGCCTTTGCGTTGGTTTCGGGATTGGCCGCTTTGAAATCGGTAATCGCTTCCTCGAACTTGTTCTGCATCTGGTTGGCCCGGCCGCGCTTGTAGTGTAATTCCGGCCGATCCGGATCCGCTTCCAGAGCCTTGGTGAACGCGGTGACGGCCTTGGCGTAGTTGCCGGCGCGGAACTCGTCATCGCCGGTCTTCGATAATACCACCGCTGCTGGGGGCATGCGGACGAAGGCGGCGATGCCGAAGCCGGTCGGCACGGCGGCCAGCACTGCCACGGCGGTGAGGAGACGTAGGTGGGACCGCGTCCAGCGGACCACACGCCGCACTGGTGAGCGGTAGCGACGAATTTCGGCAAGGAGTTCTTCCGCGGACGCAGGCCGCTCGGCCGGATCGGAGGAAATGCAGCGCAGGACGAGCGATTCCAGTCGCGGGTCGATCTGCGGATTGCGCTCGCGCAGCGGTCGCGGGCCGGCGTCGATGCGAGGCAGGAGGAAATCGCGGGCATCCAGGTGCGACAATTTCACTGGGACCGGGCCGAACGGATGCGCTCCGGTCAGCAACTCGTAGGCGATCACGCCCAGGGCGTAGAGGTCGCCACGGGCATCGCCGGCGGGCAACTCGGCTAGGCCGCCCATCGCCCGCAATTGCTCGGGTGGCATGTACGGAAGCGTGCCGCCGAGCCGCCGGCTCGTGGTGTCAGTCTCGGTGGCGAGATTGAAGTCGATCAACACGGGCACGCCGTTCGGCGTCAGAAGCACGTTGGACGGTTTCAGGTCGCGGTGCAATAGACCGTTGTCGTGAACGACGCGCAGGGCGTCCGCGAGGCGCTCAACGATGTGGACGACGGCGTCGAAGTGGCTGCCACTAGACAGTGCGGCCGGCGGCGGGGCCGTGTTATCTGCCGACCAGCGCTTGTCGGCGGCGGCCGCAAGCAGTTCGCGGCCGTCGCGTGGCGTGCGCCCGCAGGCAGAGAAGAAATCGAGGATGTCCAAGAGCGTCGTGCTGCCCAAAAACGGCATGCAGACGGCCGAAATCCTCGTCGACGCATCGTACTGCGCCGACAGGATCGGTACGACGTTGGGGTGACGCAACTGGCCGAGCGTATGCGCCTCGCGGCAGGTCCCGGCCGACAGTTTCAGAACCACGAGTCGGTTGCCCACCGCCCGTTCGCGCGCGAGGTAGACGCGGGCGAACGCGCCCTGGCCCAACACCCGCGTCAGATTGTAGCCGAGGAACTCCTCGCCAGGGTCCGGCCAAGTTATCGGAATCTCAGCGACGACCGCGGAATCTTCCAACCGCTGGTGCGCGCCCAACAGGCGGGCAAGCGAAGTGCGGAATGCGGGGAAGCGCTCGCAATATTCACTGGGATCGACGCGCAGCCCGGCTTCCGTGAGGTCGCAGTACTCGTCGTAGGCGCGGTCGAGCAATGCAGAGCGCTCGGATGGGTCGAGGAGGTCGAACGCTGAACCGGGTTCTTCAATCAGCATCGTCGCGCCGAGCGGGCGGACCAGGTCGTCCATCGGGGGGGCCGTCTGGAGGTCGTTCATTGTTTGCTCGCGAGTTGGACCCGGCGGAGCAGCCGCTGGATCGTTTTCAGGTTCGTGTCCAATCGGGCGGCAATTTCCCGGTGCGTCAGACCCTGTCGCAACAAGATCAGGATGCGCCGGTGGGCGAGCGGCCTGCCCGCCAACATGTGCCGCCACTCGTCTTCGGCCCCGACGATTTGGCTGGGCGTCGGCGTCGGGGCCGGTAAGAGAGACTCGAACGACTCCGGCAAGGGCGTCATGCGGAGGTCGTCCGACTTCTTCCTTCGGCGTTGCCGCGCCAGCAGGCCGACCTTATTGGCGGCCATACGGCACAAGTATGCCGCCAAGGCGTCGGGGTGGTCGAACTGCCGGTCGACCGGCGGTTGTTTGAAGAACGATGCCCACACATCCTGCACCACGTCGAGCGAGTCCACCTGGACCCGGAGGCTGCGCTGGAGCCGCCGACGGACGACGCGGAGGACATGCTTCTGGTAGTCGATGCAGAGGCGTTCGACCGCCAACGGACAGCCGGCAAATACACCCTCCATGAGGGTGCGGAAATCCTCCGGCTCGTGGAAAGGGACCATGCGCGATCCGTTACGGCTGGCCGTACCCATTTCGTCGGCGCGCGAGTGGCGCGGGCGTCGGGTCGGCTTCGGTGCCGTTAATATGGTCGGACTGCACGCACGGGGCAAGAGAAAAGCCTGCACGACCCGCAGAACCGGCCGGAGCCGGGTGCGGGCGGCGTCGAAAGCCGCGAGCATCAAGGTGGGATGCATCACCGGCAATTTAGGTCACATTTTCCCGTCGTGCGCCCTTTCCGGCAGAATTCGCACGTCCGAAGCTCTTGGCACACCCCGAAATGGTTCGGATAATAGGCTCGTATCGGTTATACCGCCGCGCCGAAATTCGCTTCGACACGACCTTCCGACACCCCGCGAGGTTGCTTCATGAGCTGGCATCGCTTCATTACGCCCGTCCCGGTCTTTGTCGCTGCCCTATTCGTGGCGAACGGCCGTACCAACGCTGGTCCCGTATCGTCCACGCAGAAACCGCAGGCGAAAGACGCCAACATCGAAAAGGCCGGCGAGGAGCTGGTCAAGGGCAAGGTCGACGAATCGTACAAACTGCTCCAGGAAGCGTTCAAGAAGAACCCCACGCTGCCACCGGCCCGCGTAATGCTTGCCCGGCTCTGCTTCAAGACGAACTCGCGAGAGCTATTCCAGCGCGGCCGTCAGGAACTCGAGCTGGCCGTATCCGAGAACCTCGATCACCCGGCCGTCTACCTGACCAACGCCGGCTTGGCGATGGGCGAACACCGGCTGACCGACGCCACGCTGAACGCTGAGGCGGCCCTGAAATACACGGACGCCCCGCGCTGGACCGCCGAACAGAAGAAGTCCTTTCAGCAGGACGCTCGTCAGATACTCGCCAGTGCCGCAGAGCAGCGCAATGACTGGACCGCCGCTCGCATCCACCTGAATGCGCTGCTCGAACTCGACAAGACCGGCGGCACCCGTTCGCGGTTGGCTCGGGCGCTGTTCTTCCTGAACAAACCGGACGATGCTCTTGCCGAGCTGCAACAGGCCATCAAGGACGAGTCGACCATGGAATCTCCTTCGGTTCAGATGGCCCGTTTGTGGGCGGCCAAGGGCGACACCAAAAAGGCCCGCGAGTGGTTCGACAAGGCGATCAAGAGCGAGCCGAAAAGCTTGCGCGTCCACCTCGCCTACGCCGATTGGCTCGTGAACCAGAACGAGGTCGAACAGGCCAAGCTGCACTGCGACGCCGCCGAGAAAATCGATGCGACCTCGACAGACGTCACTAAGCTCAAGGGGCTGATCGCACGCATTCAGAAGGACCTGCCAACGGCCGAGCGCATCTTCCGCAAGGCGATCACCGATGCCCCTGCCGACCTGTTCGCCTCGAACCAACTCGCCCTAGTTCTGGTGGACCAAACCGATAAGGATGCCCGCAGCAAGGGCCTGCAACTGGCGTCGGTCAACGCTAACGCCAACCAGCGCGACGCCAACGCCATCGCCACGCTCGGCTACGCATTCTATCGCACCGGCCAGATCGACGAGGCGCTCAAGTACCTGCAAGGGTCGCTGCAAATCACCAATGGCCAGTTGGGACCGGACACGGCATACTACCTAGCCGTGGTACTCAACGAAAAAGAGAAATCCGAGGACGCTCGGAACATCCTCGAAGGCGCACTGAAAACGAAGGGGATGTTCATCTATCGTAAAGAGGCACAAGCGCTGTACGACCGGCTCGTGAAGGAGAAGGCCAAGGGAGCGACCGTCAAGCCGAAGTCGTAGCGCGATGTGTCGACTGTGTGCCCGCTGACCGGTCACTGAGCCGGCCGCGCCCACGGGCACGCCGAATAAATTGCATCCGCAAGCGGTCCGACCAGACCGTCGAGCGTCTTCTCCTGTTGTTCCGTCGAACCGACCAGGTCGGTGCCGATCAGGATCGACAGCCGCGCCACCTGTTCCATCGACTGTCGTCCGCGCAGCATCGACGCAAGCCACGCGTACTCGGAGACATTCTCCATGAGTTCCTGGCCGTCCGGCATGAGAACGTTGGCGTTCTGCGACCAGTAGTAAACGATTTGCCGATGCGACCCGCGGGCGAATTGTCGCACCGACACCGGGAGCGTTGCAGTGCCACCGGCGTAGGGGACGGGCCGCACGTGGGCCGACACGCCCTCGTAGCCGCGGCACGGCCAGCACACGTCCGGGTGGTGCATGTAGGCTGTGTTCGCCGGCGTCGCCCAAAACATGATGTACACGACGACTTCCTGCCCGAGCTGGTTGGTGTACGAGCGGTGGACGAGTTGATCGCACTTGAGCATCTCCTCGACCATCGGGTCGATCGGTTTGGTCTCGGCGGTCCAGCCGGCCAACTGTTGCGGCAGCACCGTCAGGTTCACGGATGCGGCATGGGCGGCTCGAAACTGCTCCGACCAGACGCAACCGGCCAATGCCAACCCCAGAGCAATGGCCGCCGACAGCCCGCCAACTGCGGGTTGCGGTGCGGCCGGGCTTTCGGGCACAACGTCTTCGGGTGGATGGCGCGGTGCGATCCGCTTGGAAACCCAGACGATCAGGGCCAATCCGACGAGGATGACCAGGATGCCGAGTACCTGGTGCGCCCAGCCCTCGATCGCCTTCTGCCCGAAGTACTCTTGCAATAGCCCGGTGACTATCACCCGCACCGAGTTGCTGACCGCGACGATGCCGAACGTCAGACCGAATAACACAGCGCCGCGCACGACGGAGAAACCGCGCAGGTAGGCGACCAGCACGGCAATAGCCAGGAGGGCCGTCACCGAGCGCACGCCGCTGCATGCCTCCACGACGCCCATTTCGCCGGAAGGCAGTTTCAGGACGTAGCCGTGCCGCTCGACCGGTATTCCGGCCAGCGGTAAGGCGATGGCCGCGACCCGCGTGGTGCATTCCTGCAAGCCGCGTTGGAGCGGATTGTAGACCACACCAGGAATCGGAAGCGCGAAGAAGCAGAACAACAGTGGGAACGCAAGCAGGCGGGCACGGCTCGCTCCGAAATGCAGGACAGCCAGCCCGAACGTCGCGGCGATCAGCGCGGCGAGCAACCACCACTGGAGGATGACCCTCGCACCGACCTGTACGAGTAGATACCACCCTGGAACGAACGCTGCCCCACCAAGTACCAGGGGAATCAGCCCCCACCGACTTGGCTGCGATAGCGTCGCTCGCCAGCGCGGTGCGAGCCGGTACACGAGGTACGCCGACGCGCAGGGGATCAGGAAGCGGTCGTTCATCTCCGGCGTCGCGGCCCAGACTTTTTGGAGAACGAGGCCCATCGCCCCGGCCGCGACCGCCAGAATTGCCCAGGCGGCAAGGATTGCCGGCGGCGTCTTGACGGTGGCCGTCGACGGCGTGGCAGGGGCGGGCAAGGTCGTACTCATCGCGACGGCGGTACCTCGGTGGGCGGAACCTCCATCATGGGGGCGCGCTGCTGGGGCGGCAAGCGCGAATTGCACGAAATCCCACGCAACAGACGATCCGTCGCCTTGCGAGGGTTGACCGGCGGGAATAAACTGAATGCGTCCGTTTTCATTCGGATCATCCCACTTGACCGCGACGCGGCCGGCTCGACCGGGCCGCACTCGCCGCGGCCGACCCAGCGACCGGACGTTTCATGTACCGCCGTTTCATCGAATCGCTGCGCGAGGTGTATTATACCGTCCGCGGTTGGCTCCACGACTGGCGCG
>CAZNSL010000174.1:0-3712 GCA_964574975.1 uncultured Alcaligenaceae bacterium
AACTTCTCGCTGCTGAAGCGAGTTGGCCAGGCCCGTAAGCCGGTTCTCCTGAAGCGAGGTTTGTCCGCGACGCTCGACGAGTGGCTGATGGCGGCCGAGTACGTGATGGCGGGCGGCAACTACGGTGTGATCCTCTGTGAGCGCGGCGTGCGAACGTTCAGCAACCACAGCCGCAACACGCTCGATTTGTCGGTGATCCCGCCGGCCAAGTCGCTGACCCACCTCCCGATCGTGGTGGACCCCAGCCACGGCACCGGCAAGCGCGACCACGTCCCGCCGATGGCCCTGGCCGCGATGGCTGCCGGGGCCGACGGTTTGCTCGTCGAGGTCCACCCGGACCCGGTTCATGCCCTGTCGGATGGAGCGCAGTCGCTCGATTTCGCCGAGTTCGACCGGCTGATCGACAAGTTGAAACGACTCGCGGAACCGCTAGAGCGGCGGCTGGCATAGGCGGCCCGCCACCATCTCGATGCCGCCCACTTCACGACCCGGACCCACTCATGCCGCGCTGGAACCTCACCTGGATCGTCGCCGTGCCGCTGGCTGTGGCGTTCGCCCTGGCGATCGGCTACGGCGTGCCGCCATTGCGGGCCAGGGACAAGAATGCCGACCTCGTGCGCTTGCTCGTCGACGTGCTCGCCGAAGTCGATCAGAGCTACGTCCGCGAACTCGACGATGCCGGCCGCCGCAAGTTCGTCGAGGACATGATCCACGGCGGTCTCGAACGGCTCGACCCGCATTCGGCCTTCTACAACGCCCACGAGTACCGCCAGTTCGACCGCAAGAGCGAGGGTAAGTACGGCGGCATCGGCATCAACGTCACTCAGGAGCGTGCCACTGGCGTCATGACCGTCGCGTCGCCGATGGTTGGCACGCCCGCCTACGAGGCCGGCGTTTGGGCGGGCGACCGCATCGTCGCCATCGATGGCAAGCCGCTCGACACCCTGCCGCCCGATGCGGCCGTGGACCTCATTCAGGGCGACCCCGGCACCATCGTCACCCTGACGTTGACCCGCGAAGGCGCGTCGAAACCGTTCGACGTGCGCATCGTCCGCGACATCGTCGAGATCGAAACCGTCCTCGGCGACCGCCGCGACCCGGCCGACCCGAAAGAGTGGGAGTACGTCATCGACCCGGAGCGCGGCATCGCCCACATCCGGCTTACTGAGTTCGACAAACCGACGGCCCCGACGCTCAAACGACTCCTGGCCCGGCTGGACGCGGCCGGCGTCCGTGGCGTCGCGCTCGACCTGCGTGGCAACCCAGGCGGTCTCTTGGTCTCGGCCGTCGAGATCGCCGACGACTTTCTCGCGGGCGGTACCGTCGTCAGCACGAAGAGTCGCCGCGGCAGCGAAAAGGTGTACTCGGCCCACGACGACGCCCTGCCGTCCGAGAAGGCGAACCGACCGATCGCGGTGCTGACTGACCGCGGCAGTGCCAGTGCCAGCGAAATCCTCGCGGCAGCGCTCCAGGACCACGGCCGCGCGGTCGTGGTCGGCGAGCGCACCTACGGCAAGGGCAGCGTCCAGGAGGTGTTCCCGTTGGAGGACCGGACGGTTGCGGTCAAGCTTACGACGCAGAGTTACTGGCGGCCGAGTGGGCTAAACATCCACCGCTTCCCCGACAGTAAGGAGTCCGACGCATGGGGCGTTCGCCCGTCGCCGGGTTACGCTGTCGAGTTGACCGACGAGGAGCGGCGAGCGTGGTCGGCGGCGCGCAAGGCCCGCGACGCGGTGCGCGGCAAAGGCCGCGAGCAGCCGGCGGGGCCGCCAATCGTGGACAAGGTGTTGGAGAGGGCACTTCAGTACCTTCGGGCTGAGCTGTCGAAGAAGGATTAGCCACGGACGAACACAGATAAACACAGATAGATACAAGGACGATCTCTTGTATCTATCTGTGTTTATCTGTGTTCGTCCGTGGCTAATCCTTCTTCTCGCCTTGGATTACACTTTCCCATACTGCCGCGGCGCGCTTGCGCGCCTGGTTGTGATCGACGATCGGCTCCGGGTACGTTGCCCCGAGTGCCACGCGGGCGTCGGCGAGGATCGCGGCCGGGGCCGTCCACGGCCGGTGGACGTAGGCGTGCGGCAGCGCTGCCAGTTCGGGGAGCCAGGCACGGACGTAGTCGCCCCTCGGGTCGAACTTCTCGCCCTGGGCCACCGGGTTGAAGATGCGCGGATACGCAGAGGAGTCGGTGCAAGTGCCCGCCGCCCATTGCCAGTTCATCGTGTTGCTCGCCAGGTCCGCATCGACCAGATTCTCCCAAAACCAGCGCGCGCCGTCGAGCCAGTTCACTAACAAGTCGCGCGCCAGAAACGACGCGGCGACCATCCGCACGCGGTTGTGCATCCAGCCCGAACAGAGAAGTTGCCGCATCCCCGCGTCGACGAACGGATACCCTGTGCGGCCCTGCCGCCACGCTCGCAGTTCGGCCGCGTCGTCGCGCCACAGGAACGCGGCAAATTC
This sequence comes from uncultured Alcaligenaceae bacterium, assembly GCA_964574975.1. GTDB lineage: Bacteria > Planctomycetota > Planctomycetia > Gemmatales > Gemmataceae > JAXMAS01. The sequence goes on from CAZNSL010000174.1 coordinate 2,467, forward strand.
ACGCCGCAGCGGCTCCGTCGCCGTGTGCGGGGCGTGGAACAGCAGGTGGGCGGCGAAGTCGCGCCAGACCAGTTCGCGGACGAACAACTCGGCTGCTTCACCCCGGCATCGCAGCACCGTCCGCAACACCTGTCGCGGACTGACCTCGCCCCAGCGCAGGTGCGGTGACAGTCGTGCAGTGCCCCCGGCCGCGGGTCGGTCGCGCGCATCGGGGTAGTTCGGCAGGGCGTCCCGCACGAATGCCCGCAACCGCGCCTCAGCCGCCGCGCAGCCAGGCACCCAAGTGGCCTGTAGACCAACCGATCGATCCGCCGGCGGCAACAGGCCGAGGTTGTCGAGGGCGAGCGATTCCGGCCAGTGGTACGGGGCAGGCACCTCAGTTGGGGCGGGTAGCGGTTCATCGAGGGATCCGCCGGCGGCGTGAGCAAGCGCGTACGGTCCGAAGGTGCGGAACGCCTCGCCCGTCGGCGTGCGCACCTCCCACGGCTCGCGGAGCAAGTGACCGGCGAAACTGTCGGCGGCCAGGCCGTCGGCTCGGAGGGCGCGCTTGACGTGGGTGTCGCGGGCGACTGCGGCCGGCTCGTAGCGCCGCGACCAGACGATCGCGCCCGCTCCGGTCTCACCCGCCAGCGATCGCAGGGTGTCGAGCGTCGGCCCGCGGCGTAGGACCAGTCGCGAGCCGCGAGTGCGGAGTTCCGTGTCGAGGGCGGCCAGCGCGTGGTGCAGCCACCAGCGGGCCGGACGGCCGGGCGGCCAGTCGCCCTCCTCATCGGGTGCCCAGACGAACGCAGGGACGACCGGCCCACGCGCGAGTGCCGCCGCCAGAGCCGTGTGATCGGCCACGCGCAAGTCGTGGCGTAACCAGAGGATAGTCGGGGCCGATGCCACGCCGGTCGAACCCGTTGGTACGGCGATGGTCAATCGTTGACGCGGGCCGCACTTGTTGACGTCATCCCGTTCTGGGGTGTGCGTGTGATGAGGCCGTGTCTGGAATTGTAGCGCGGTCGACGCAGAAAAGCGCGCGCCGACGCCGCAACGCCGAAAAGAAAACGACGCCCGTACGACCTCCGGACGCCGTCGAACTAGGCCGCGGGGGTTGGGAATTTCTGGGAATGTCGCGATTGGGCGTCAGAGGGAGTGTGGGACGCCGGACGGCGTCGTTCCACTCACCGCATTCGCCGATCGAGCCGCCTCCAACGCCTTCGCAGCGGACGTACGCACATCGGCGTCGGTATCGCCGAGGGCT
>CAZNSL010000174.1:3722-8874 GCA_964574975.1 uncultured Alcaligenaceae bacterium
TGGCCGGCGAGGAGTCGCGCAGGCACGAAAGTGCGAAGGCGACGCCGCGACGTACCCACAGATTGGGATCGCGAAGTGCGTTCACGAGCGCCGGCACGGCGGCTGGCCCCATCCGTGCGAGCGTCGCCGCGGCGTTCGCCCGCAGCAGTACGTCGGAGTCGCGCAGGGCCTCCAATAGCGGCGTCAAAGCGGGCAATGCGGCACGGCCGTGAAGTCCCAACTCGGCCGCAGCCTGGCGGCGACCCTCGGCATCGCCGGTGCGTAGCGCGTCGGCGAGTTCAGCCGGTTGACGCGGCCGCGCGGCGGCTTCCTCGAGCGGGCCGCTCGACCTGGCGACGGCCAACGCCCACAATCCCGCGGCGATGGCGACCAACCCGCCCCAGGACTTTATCGCTTGCGCGCACACGACAACACCCCCACGGCGTCGGGCGCGACACCGAATGTTTTAGGTTCCGGCAACATCCACCCGTAGTTCGGCGACCGCGGGCGGCCATTTGAGCGGTAGCGTGGGAATTGGGCGTCGGGCAAATCGGGCTTGCACGCGGAGTCGACGGTCGCTATAGCCGCCGCCCTCCGTCAGACTAGTTGCACGAACGCCCGCTGCCGGGACACCGTCCCGACTCGTGGAGGACACGACCGTGGCCGACTTACGTCCGCACGCGCCGACCGCCCCGCTCGCGCACCGCCTCGAACGCGGCGAAGTCATCGTCCTGCCAAACTGCCCATTCCCGGTGCCCACCGGCGAGGCCCACCAGTTCTTATTGGCCCAGCGGCTCGCCAGCCGCGCCCACAAGAACGTCAGCTACGACCCGCACACCGGCAAAGCCCACGGTTTCCTGCGTCAGTCCTCCGCGCAAGCGGCGCGGCTGACGCGCATCCTGGCCGATTTCGCGCGGCACGCGACGGCTTGGCTGTCGGCGGAGTTGCCGCAGTACGCCGTGGCGTGGAACCTCGACCGGGTCAGCTACCGGCCGGTCGAGGAGGCGACTCGCAAGGCGAGACTGAAGGCCCGCAACGATCTACTCCACGTGGACGCATTCCCCAGTCGCCCGAGCCAGGGGTACCGAATTCTCCGCTTGTTCGTCAACGTGAACCCAACCGAGGATCGCGTCTGGGCGACGAGTTACCCGTTCGCGGAACTGTTGCGCCGTTACGGCATCGCGGCTGGGTTACCCGACGGCACGACGCCCTTGCGTAGTCGCGTGCTGCAACTGTTCCGTCCGGGCAAACCGCGTCGGTCGCAGTACGACGAGTTCATGTTGCGCTTCCACGACTGGCTCAAGGCCAGCCCGCAGGTCCAGCAGCGCGACCCCAAGACCGTATGGCGATTCGCGCCGAATTCGACTTGGCTGGCGATGACCGACACGTGCAGCCACTCGGTCTTGAGCGGTCGATTCGCACTGGAACACTCCTACTTCATCGCGCCGCAGTCGCTGGCGCTACCCGACGAATCGCCGGCAGCGCTACTGGCGACACTGTGCGGACGGCCCGTGTTGCGGGTGGCGTAGCCGATGGCAGTGAATGCCTGAGCGGCCGGTGTGAGCCGGCTGAGAGTGCGCACAGCCGGCTGAGCGCACTCTCAGCCGGCTCACACCGGCCGCTCAGCAATCACTCGGTATCAGCGCACGACCAACTCGTTGCGGACGTGTCGGACACCGGGCGAAAGGCGGGCTACATTCTCGGCGTGTCGCCGCTCGTCGTCGCTGGCGACCTGGCCGCGCAGCACGACCGTACCGTCCACCAGATGCACGGAGACAGCGGCGGCGTTCGTTAGGCCCGTGGCCCCGGCGATGGACCGCTGCGCGTCGCCGCGAACGAATTCCATGTTGCGTGGCGGCATCGCGAACTTGAGCGACGAACCAACGATCGGTCCACGGCGGCCAATGGCCGGGCCGATGCTGCCGCCCTGAGTAAACGAGACACCCGTCGACAGGCTGCCAGTTGCGCCCCCGCGTCCGGTCGCGGTCCCGGCCGCGCCGCCGGTCGTTCCAGTGCGGCCGCCAGTCGAGCCGACTGTCGTGTAGGTGTACAGCGGCGATCCGAAGGCGATGTTGGCACCGACGGTGGCACTCGCCCCGTTGCCGCTAGTGATGCCCTGGGCCAATGCGTTGACGTACGTGGCGGCCAGGAAGTTATTGGTGCTGATCGTCGCGCTGCCGGCGGTGTTGCCGCCACGGCCGCCCGTCGCTCCGGCTCCCGTGTTGTTGAACCCGCCGAGGAGCGAGCCGGAGTCGACACCGGCGTTTGCAGCCAGGGTACCACCTTGCGCGCTGCTCGCGGTGCTACCGCCGGAGCCGCCCATACTGCTACCGCCACCGCCACCACCACCACCGCCACCCGAACCACCTCCACCACTACCGCCTCCGCCCGTTTGCGCCCAGGCGGGGGCCGCCGCGAAAACAACCGCTACGACCGTCGTGAGTAGGCGCACGGGACACCTCATGATTTCGTGCCGGGTGAACACTGTATTATGCCACGCTGCCAATGACGAGTCGATGAGAAAACAGCCCGACCCAGGCACCGCGCGGGCGGCGGCACCTGGGTCGGGCTGTCGTGGCTCGCAATCGTTACTGGGCCCCGCCACCGCGGCGGAAACCGCCTCGGCCGGCCGGCTTGTCGCGCGGCAACAGCGAGTCGAGGTTAGCGACTCGCAAGCCCGCGATCGCCATCGCCTGGGCACCTTGCACCAGGTTCGGCTCCTTTGCCTTGTCCAACGTGTCCGACTGCGTGTGGTGCGTGAAGCGGTATTCGCTCATGTCCTGGAAGAGCATGATGCCCGGCACGCCGTCCGCATCGAAGGAGCCGTGATCCGAACCGCCCTGGCTCGAATTCGTGATCTCCTTGACGCCGAGGTCCTTGACCAGCGTGGCGAACTCGCGCTCGAAGATCGGCTTCAGCACCGGCCGGCCTTGCGTGCCGACCATCTCCACCTTGCCCGTGCCCGTGTCGTGGACGATGCACAGCGAGGTCTTCGCCATCTCCGCCTTGTGCGCCTTGACGTACTCGCGCGAACCGTGCAGCCCTTGCTCCTCGCCGCTGAACAGGCAGAAGCGGATCGTCCGCCGCGGCTTGATGCCGCTCTTGACGATCAGCCGGGCCGCCTCCAGCACGATGCACGTGCCGGTGCCGTTGTCGGTGGTTCCCTGGGCGAGGTCCCACGAGTCGATGTGCGCGCCGAGGACGACGAACTCGTCCGGCTTCTCGCTGCCGGTGATCTCGCCGACAGTGTTGTAGACCGTCACCGGGCCGGGCACGAAGGTGTTGGTAACTTCGAGTTCGACCTGCGGCGGTGGGGCGTTCTTGCGGCTCGCCAGCCGCCACAGGAGGGCGTAGTGTTCGTGGATCATGTACAGCGACGGCAGGGGTTCGGAGGCCGATGCCCTGTCGGCGTTGTTGCCGCGCCGCCAGCCGCCGGACATGACGAGCAGGCCTTGCGGTTTCGCCGAGTCGGACAGCGTGGCCGCGACGCCCTCGCTGTGCAGGAACTCGCGCAATTCGTTCTGGAACGCCTGGAACGCCTCGAATTGCGAGCGGTCGAACTGGCGGCCACCCTTACCCTCGGCCTTGCCAGACGGGGCCTTGGGCGTGGGGCTGTCGCCCTTTGGCGGCGCGTCGCCCTTCGGCTCGGCCTTCGATTCCGATTTGCCCTCGCCCTTCGGCTGTGCTTTGTCCTCGGCCTTGGCCTGCGGGTTGCCGCCGAAGCGGCGGCCACCGCCGGTGCCGGGAGGCGGGCCATAGCTGAGGTCGGTGATCGGCCGCACGTTCGACGGCTCGCGCTGGAGGATGACGGCGTTCTTGAGCTTGCCCTTGTACTTGGCGAGGTCTTCCTTGGTGCGGGCGTTGAAGATGACGACGGGTCCGGTGACCTTGCCCTTGGTGCCCGGCGACCAGCCGGCGGCGGCGACGGTAAGCGTGCGACCGTTGTCGGGATCGACCAGCTTCATCGTCGCGGTGCCGCGTTCCCAGCCAACGGGGATCGTCCACGGCTCCATACGGACGTTGGTGAGGCCGTAGTCCTTCATCTTGTTGGCGGCCCACTCGTTGGCGCGGCGGAGGTTGGCCGAGCCGGTTAGCCGCGGGCCGATCACGTCGCTGAGGTAGGTCAGGTTGGCCATCAGATCGGTGCCGGCCTTGGCCTCGGCCATGAGTTGCTGGTCGAGCGCGAGGGCGACCTTTTGCGCTTCGTCGGACGGTGCCACGTCGGCGGCCGGCGGCTTTGGCTCGGCCTTCGGTGGATTGTCGGGGGGCTGGGCCACGGCCCAGGCGGTCAGTGCGACCGCGAGTGCGGGTACGGCGAGTCGGAGCCGGCGCATGGTGCTGCTACCTGTGACCAAGGGGACAAATGCGAACGGGTGGGGGCGATTGTGATCTTCTCCGGGCGCAGGGCGGCCCGCAAGAGGGGGTGACGCGTCTAATCCATTTTTAATGGTCGGGTTTGGCTGCGCGCTACCGCAGCCGCTCGCGGATCGTGCGTTCGAGGTCGGCGAACTGCGTCGGGCCGCCGCGCCAGACGATCGCGCCGTTGGCGTCGAGTAACACCAGCGTCGGATAGCTCTCGACGTGGAACTGTGCCCGCACCGGACAGCGGCCGTCCTCGTCGGCGACGAGCATCCGGTAGTTGAGGCCGGGAATCTGTCGCGCCTTGTCTTTTACGCGGCGGGCGCTAGCCGGCGGTGCGTCGCGCTCGCATGCGATGCCGATGACTTCCAACCCGCGATCGCGGTAGTTCGCTTGCAGCCGCACGAGTTCGGGGATCGCACGCAAGCAAGGGCCGCACCAGGTGCCCCAGAAGTCGAGCAACACCAGTTTGCCGCGGCGCTGCCGCAGGTCCCACACGTTGCCGTCGGGGTCGCGCAAGCTCAGGTACTGCACTCGGCCAGCGGAGATCAGGCACGACGGCACGGTCGGCGACGCCGTCACGATGGGTGCGGTGTACGATTGCGGCTCGACGTGGCCGGGGGCGATCGCGGCGACCGGCGCGAACTCGGAGGTGCCGCCGCGCGGCGCGCCGAGTTCGGCGGCCGGGCCGGGCGGCGGCGCGGGCTTCACCAGGGACGTGCCGGTACCGCGAGCCGATGGCAGCGTGGGCGCGACCGGCAGTGGCGGCGTCGAGGCACCGGCGAGGTCCTCGCTGAGCGGGATCAAGAGCCGG
>CAZNSL010000175.1:0-8830 GCA_964574975.1 uncultured Alcaligenaceae bacterium
GGTCGAGAAGCGCGTGTTCATCGACGGGTCGAAACCCTCGACTGCTCGCAGCAGACCGAGGTTGCCTTCTTCGATGAGGTCTTGCAAGCCGAGGCCCTTGCCGGTGTAACCGCGGGCGATGTTGACGACGAGGCGGAGGTTGGCGCGGACCATTTGGTCGCGGGCCTCGGCGTCGCCGGTCTCGATGCGGTAGGCGAGTTGCTTCTCCTGGTCGGCGGAGAGCAGGGCCGTCTCGTTGATTTCGCGCAGGTAGGTTTCCAGCGGCGACTGGACGGCGTCGGAACGGATGCGGCGGGGTCGTGTCATTGCGGGAGGTCCCATCGGCGGCGGCTGTTGGGTTCGCGGCGCACGGAGTCGGCAACCCGCTTCCGCACGGATGGTCTATCGGCCGGCCCTCAACGTTCCCTCGAATTGCAAGTCGGCGTTCGGCCGCGGCCTCCGGCGATGAGCGTCGCGCCGCCCCGCCGACCGCGCCAGACGGTGCGATCGGCATGGTCCGCAGTCTTCGCCCGGATGCCCAGCCTTGCCGCGGCCGCCCGCTGCGGCGGGAACGCCGAAGGGGGAGCGGACGGACGCCGCAGCTAACATTCTAACGGGAACGGGGCTTACGACTAGCCCGGTAGGAGCGCTTGCCCGCAGGCGTCGGCCCGCCGCGGGTCCCCTGGTGCAACTCGGCGGCGCGAGGTATGATACACGTACTCCCGTCCACCAGTTGACCCGGAACGATGCAGGGCCATCTCTTTCTCGGACGCTACGAAGCGACCCGGTTCCTGGCCCACGGCAGCATGGGTCAGGTCTGGCTCGCGCGCGACCGCACCGCGCGCCGCGACGCCGTCGTCAAGCTCCTGCACGAGCGCGTCGCCGGCCAGCCCAAGTTCCGCGACCTGTTCGAGCGCGAGATGGCCTTCATGGCCCGCTTCAAGCACCCGCACGCCGTCGAGTTCTACGACGCCGGCCTCGACAGCCCGTTCGGCCCGTTCATCGTCATGGAGTACATCCCCGGCGTCGGCCTCGACGCGATCCTGAAGGTCCACCGCCTCCTGCACCCCGAGCGGGTCGGCAACCTCTTGGTGCAGGCGTGCCAGGCGCTGCACGCCGCCCACGCCGCCGGCCTCGTCCACCGCGACCTGAAGCCGGCCAACCTCATGGTCACCGACCCCGATTACCCGCACGAGGTGCTGAAGGTCATGGACCTGGGCCTCGCTCGGCTGTCGGCCAAGCCGTACATCCCGCTGGAGAAGTTGCAGGGTTCGGCCGACCAGTATGCCGTCGGCACGCCGGCGTACATCGCCCCGGAGCAACTCCGCGGCGACGACGCCGACCACCGCGCCGACGTCTACTCGCTGGGCGTCGTTCTGTACGAGATGCTCACCGGCCGGCTGCCGTTCGACTACGACGACACGATGCGGCTGCTCCAGGCGCACGTCGCGGAGACGCCGCCGCCGTTCGCCGAGGCCGGGGTGACGCACGTCCCGCCGGAGGTCGAAGCGGTGGTGCAGTCGTGCCTGTCGAAGTACGCCAACGAGCGGCCGCAGTCGGCCTACGACCTGGCCGCCCGGTACTGGGGCGCACTGAACCGCACCGGCGAGCCGAACCCGCGCGCGTTCGAGCCGTCGGCCGTGGCGGCGGCCGAGCCGGCGGGGCCGCCAACGAAAAGCGACGGCGGGCAGTTGGTCAAGTCGTTCACGGCGTGGATGCCGGAGGCGATCGCGCTGGTGAAGCTGCGCGGGTTCGTGGACGACCAGAAGGGTCGGGTGGTGGCCAGCGAACCGGGCCTGATTCGCGTGCGCATCGGCGAGCCGCCGCCGGAGGTGAAGCCGCCGCCGGGCGGCAGTTGGCTGCGGCTGTTCGTGAAGCCGCCGGAGCCGCCGCCGGGGCCGCCGCCGGTCGAACCGGTGGCGATGGACCTGTACATGACGAAGCACGGCCCGCCTGGCCAGTCGCGGCTGGAACTGACGGCCGTGTGCCGGGCCGTCGACGGGCCGTTGCCCACCGACCCGCGCTGGCACGAACGCTGCCAGAAGCTGTTCGCCGACCTGCGCGCGTACGTCATGGCGCAGTGACGCCGCGCCGCTTGCCGGCAAAGCCGGGATGGCCGAGGGCCGCCACGGTGGGCGGTCACCGCTCGAGCAATTCCTTCAGGGCCACGGCGCTGTTGCGCTCCTCATCGCCCGCCGCGTAAACGAACGTGACCGGCTCACCCCGAGCGACGTGCCCGAGCAGGGCCAACACGTCTCCTCGGTCCTTCAATTCCGCCCAGTAGCGTTTGCGAAACTGCGGCCAGCGAGCCGGATCGTGGCCGTACCACTGGCGCAATTCCGTGCTGGGAGCCAGCTCCTTCAACCAGAGGTCGATCTTCGCCCGCTGCTTGCTGACGCCGCGGGGCCAGAGTCGCTCCACCAAGATCCGCAGGCCGTCGTCCTTCGACGCGGTTTCGTAGGCGCGCTTCAGTTGAATCATCGCGGAACCCTCCTCAGATGTTGGCCAGCTCGCCGAAGTATTCGTGGTCCTCGGCGAAGCCGCCTTGGCCCTGGCCGACCGACCGAACGTTCTCGACGAACTCGATCGCCCGGAGCCACTTGACCATCTTGAAGCCGAGCTGGTTCTCGACGCGTAGCCGCAACGGTGCCCCGTGCAGATGCTCGAGCGGCCGATCGTTCATCGCGTACGCCAGCAACGTTTGAGCGTGCCTCGCGTTTTCCATCGCGAGGCTGTCGTAATAGCGAACGCCCGCGATACCCTCGTGGATCGCGACGCCCTCGCCAAACGAATGGAAGACGACGGCGTTTGCGTTCGGGCTTGGCCGGACGAGTCGCATCAGCTCTGCCATGGGCAGCCCGCTCCAGGCTGCGATGCCTGACCAGCCCTGGATGCAGTGGTGCAGCGTGATCTGGGTCGTCGTGCCTAACGCCCGGAGGTCGTCCAGCGACAGCTCAACCGGGTTCTCCACCCGGCCGAATACCTTCAAGCGGTAGTCCTGGAAGTCGTTGGCCGCCAGGGCCGTCCACTCCTCGCAGGTGGGCATCTTGCCGTTGGCCCAGAAGAACGGGGAGATGTCCTCGCGGCGGAACGCGGCCTGCGGGGTGGCGCGGTCGAGGAGGAACGACATCACCGGCGCAACGACAGCCTTGGCCACCCGCTGCACCAACCGCGGCCGCCGCCACGCCAGCCAGTTGGCCAGTGCATTCACCGCCACGATCGCACCGACTCCCAGCACACCCAGATACACCCCAGTCGTGCCGACCTCGTCGGTCCCCACGACGATGTGGTTCATGTTCCGGACGAACCCGGTGATCGCCACCATGCCAACGTGGCCAATGAGGAAGACGACGAAGGCACACATGACGAGGAAGTGCAGCGACCGGCCGATCTGTCGGTTGCCGGGCAGCTTCGGATACCACGCGAAGCGGTTCGTCAGCGCCGGCGACATCGACGGCCCGGTCAGGTTCGCCAGTGGTGCCAGGACGAACACCACCCCAAAGTACGCCAACTGCTGGAGGGCGTTGTAGTGGTAGAAGCCGTTCGGTTCCGGCGGCAGGTGGAAGGTGGCGTAATGGACGAAGACGGCCCAGGCGTCGGGGACGATTTGCCAGGAGGTCGGTACCAGGCGCTTCCAATGGCCGGTCGCGAACAACAGGACCGCGTAGATCGCGCCGTTGACGACCCAGAACAGCACGCTGAGGAAATGCCAGTGGCGGGCCATGCCAATGGTGTGCCGGTAGCCGGGCAGGCCGATCCAGGGCGAGAGGTAACGGGAATCGTCCTTGGCCGTCCAGACGCGATCCTTCGGCACCTCGACGGGGGTGAGCCGAAGCCATTCCGTACCGGGCGTGCAGTGAACGTTCCAGTACAGCCGGGGATGGTCCGCGAGGATTTGCAGACCGCTGCGAACCAGCAGGACGATGAAGAAGAAGTTAACGTAGTGGGCGACGCGCAGCCAGGCCGGGAAGCCCGGAGACGGTGCTTCGCCGTGGACGGCCTGGCCCGCGGGCGGCACCGTGGGCAGTCCGACCGTGGCCCACTGAAGGTAGGCCACGACGACTGGCAGCACCAGCGGCGAAAGCAGTAGGAACAGGGTTCGGAGTCGGATGCGCACAGTTGTGCTTGGGCCAGGGTCTGCAACCACGGGCGAGCCGTTCCATTCGGCGTACAATGAGCGAGTGGGCGTCTCTTCAACCACTCTAGCAACGAGGAACATGCAATGGCCGTACCACACGCAAGCCCCGGCGAGATCGTGGACGTTCGGCCCCTGGGGGCAGCGCTGGCCACGGCTCAAACGAAGACCTTGGTTCGTGCCGAGCGGATAGAGGTCATCCGCCTGGTCGTCGCGGCCGGCAAGGCGATCGCGGAGCATAAGGCCAAGGGCGAGATCGTCGTCCATTGCCTGGAAGGCAAAGTGGCGTTCACCGCCCTGGGAAAGACGCAAAACCTTGAGCCAGGAAAGCTCCTCTATCTGCCCACGGGGGAGCCGCATAGTGTCGAGGGCATCGAGGACGCCTCGCTATTGCTGACGGTCCTCCTGCCTCCGGGTTGAGGTCGCCGCCCAGCGCGTTCTTCCGTCTGGACGGAGCCGCACGGCGAACGCCGAAGCTCACCGGCCGGGACCGCGGAGAAGCCGCGAGCTGTAGAAAGCCGGACTGCAGCCCAAGTCCGGTGCAGTGGATGGTTCGGGTGGCCTCTCTTCGGTGGTATCAAGCGCGACCGCTGAGCCCGTCGGCTGGGCCGCCCTTGCGCCAGAACGCGAACACCGCGGCAAGCACACCGCCGACCAACAAGCCGCCCGACCATGCGAACGCCTCGCTGCGATACCGGATGGCGTCGCTGCCGAACGGCCCGCGAAGCGGCTCCCCGCTCGACCCGAGCGCCAGGGGCCAAACCAGCATGGCGACCCCGAGTCCGAGCAGCACGACGGCGAGGAAGCGAGCCACGGCACGCCCGAACGCGGGTAGGGCGAAGGAGACGCCGGCGGTCCCTCCGACCAATAGGCCAAGCAGCAACCCGATTGCGAAATCCATCTGGCCTTCGCTCCGTCGCCGAACAACGCGGCTCACCTGTGGCTTGCGCGGGCGCAGCGCTAAAGCGAGCGAAACCGTCAATCGCGTGGCCGGACTGCCGTAGCGCTGTGTTCGGCGTCTGGGACGCTGCCGGCCGGGAACTCGGTGAAGTCATGATATCCGAACAGTTCGAGCTCTGCGCCGTGGTCCCGCGCGATACGACGGAGGGCGGCCAAACTCTTGCGCCGCATCGCGTCGTCGTCGGCCCGTTGGGCCGCCAGCTCCGACACCGGGTGGTTGTCGGTCGATAGCTCCACCCGCAGGTAATAAGCGTCGCCAACGTGCAGAAGCCACCGGCTGCCGTCCCGGACGGCTACCCCGCAGTGCCCCAGGGTGTGACCGAACAGCGGGACCAGAAACGCCTCGGCCCCAGCGAGCGGTGGCAGCGGCCGGGCCTCGGCTCCGAGCCATTGCCCGGTCGACTGCGAGTGCGTGACCCACCGCGGTCGGTGGGCGAACTGGGTGGCGGAGTAGCGCCAGTGGCCGGAACTCAGTCGCGCGTACTCCTCGGCCGATACGTGGACCGCTGCGGCCGGAAAGTCGGCTAGCCCGCCGGCGTGATCGGGGTCGCCGTGCGTGAGGACGATGTCCGTCACGTCCGCGGCTCGGAAGCCGAGCCGCTCGATCTGCCGGGCGGCCGTCAGCCGTTCGTGGAACTGGAACCCGGCCGCGTCGATGGCGGGCTGGCCGACCCGTTCGAGCGGACGGGCGATGTCCTGCAAGCCAATTCCCGTGTCGATGAGAGCGAGGCGGCCGTCGCTTTCGAGCAGCAGGCAGTGGCAAGCGGCCCGCGGGTTAGGAGGCGCGTGGAGGAGACCGCAATTCAGGTGATGGACCTTCATCCGTCGCGATCCCTCCAGTGGCCGAGCGAACGACCAATGCTCACCAGCCCGGCCCGCTCGGCAGGCGTTGCGTCACGAAAAGCTTACGGATAGGCCGGGGCAAGTGCAGTTGTGGGCGATGCTCGTTACACAGCGCGGCGACGTGGGCCAGCACGGCACGGAAGACGGACTTCGGGAGCGGAACGTCGAGTGCAGCTCGATCGTCCGCGCCGAGCCGGCGGACGGAGCAGTGGCCAACGCGGAAGTCGATCCACTGTTGATGGACCCGACACAGGTCCTGAAGGTCATCAACGGGCCCGACGACCCCGCTCGGCGTAGGCTCGAACGCCGACCGGACGCGCTCGGCAAAAGGTGTGGAATGGATCGTGTGACGCTCAGAATCTGTGCCGACCTCGCAATCTCAGACCAGACCGCGGCCAGCCAGCTCACCTGCCGGCGCGGCCGAGTGAGCGACGACCCTGGAAGAGCTTACGGACTCCGCCGGTCGGGTGCTGAGCCTGGTTCATCGCGCCTTGGCTCCACGACTCGGACCGACCGGACCCACGTAGCGATCGGCTGCGCTGCGAGCCTTGATGTCACGAGGAACCAGCATCGCGGCCGTCGTCTGCTGCTGCAGTTGCTGGTTCGGCGGCACATCTTACCGGCGTGAGACGTGCGTCCATAGTATCGAAGATCGCACACCAGCCGCCGACGACTGGCGCGACGACCACCAGGTATCTTGACCCTTCGTCCAACGCTAACGGTCCCTCACCGCTCCATTCGACCCGACCGGATGGGGTCATCGCGAGCCAGCGGTGAAAATGGCCGATGAACAGGTACTGCTCCGGAACCGCCGCGAAACTGCGTACCGCCTTCTCTGCCGTGTCGGGCGGGCCATCGAAGTACCATAGGTCTTCGACCCGTCGGGCGTCGAGCCACGGCTAAACGTGGCTGAAGCGGCAGTTCGCGACCACCAACTGCGGTTGCATGCCGGCCATGTAGTTGAGAACCTCCGGCCCCGCGACCCGGCGCAGTCGCTCTGGGACCTCGACGCACAAGCCCACGTCGTGGTTCCCCCAGACACCAACAGCACCCGCTCCCCGGAGCAATGCGACTACCTCGCTGGCCCTGCCTACGGGGCTGAAAGTGTCACAGGCATCGCCGAGGGAAACAACTAAATCCACCTGGCGGCTGCGGAACTCGGCCAGCGCCCCGTGCAACGCCTCGATCGCCTCGTGGATGTCTGCGACGATACCGATGCGCATCGAATGCACCCTCCGCCGACGGAGGAGGGGCGGTCCTCCGGTCGCTGACGCTCCCGGCTCGCCCGAAGGACCCGGAAAATGCTCTAACCCGCGCTACTCAGTGTCTCGGTTCGGGAAGACGATTGTCGCCATCGTACGAAATCCTGCAACAACGGAGGCGTTCGACCATCTCGTCAATGACGGTCGGCTGACGCCTGTCGTGAGGCTCAGTGGACCGAGCGTCTCGGAATGTCGTTATGTCGGCCCAGTCTGCTACAGCGCCTCGTTCGACGATTGCTTCCGCGCCAGGAATGCTTTCACTTCCTCAATGCTGTATGCTGGGGCGCGCCTGTGCAAGACTGCGTGGCAGTTGGGACACACTGGCCGAAGATCCTCGACTGGATCGACGGCGTGCGCCCCGCCGGCCTGGGAGAGCGGACGGAGGTGGTGGACATGGATGAACCCGTCGGCCACCGGCCCGTACACCGCCCCGAAGCTCATCCCACACACGTAGCAACTGGTGCCGTGGGCGGCGATGCACCGCCGACGCACCTCCGGGTCGCGCTCGTAGGCATTGACAACACGACCCGGCTCGCACCCTCGATGAACGGGCCGCCCGCCGGCACCTCGTCGGGGTACAGGGGCTGGCCCCCGCACAGCCGCTGCCACGCCTCCTCCAGCCGCCGGGCGACGACCGGCGGAACCTCGGTGCCCGAACTCTGGATGCCCCACTTCATCGGCCGATCGGCCCCACGGTTCAGTTCGTCGAGCACGTCACGGGTGAGGATCGGCTCGGAGGCCGGGTCGCGGAAGACTTCGACCTGCATCTGGACGTACCGGCCCGACGGGTAGTCGTCGTCCTCGATTACGTTCGAGACGGCCCAACCCGACGCGCAGACACCTCGCGGCTCGCGCACCTGCCGCATGAGGAACAGCCGGTCACCGGGGACGATCCGCTTGGTGTGGCCACAACTCCACCCCATCGGGGACGTGATCTCGCCGTCGAATAGGTCGGGGTTCCACGTCAGCAGATACGTCGGCATTCGCGTCGCCTCCGCCGCAGAACGACAAAGCTCAGCAGCCGGGGCCGCATAACGGCCTTTCGAGGTATACTGTGTCCTCAGCGGCCCCGGCTGCTGAGCTTTGTCGTTCTGCCTGCCTTTATGCGAGACCAAGCATCTCGGCGAACTCGTCAAAGTCGCGCGCGCCCTGCGCCCACTCGTTGCCCTGACCACGCAGCCCCCAGCGGAGACGAAGCACCGGCGGGTTGGAGGCGTCGCGACTGAAATCCAGGATGATCGGCGAGTCGGAGCCGAGACCGAAGTCGCCGATGATCAGCGCCTGCTCCGGGCCGATCTGGTCCAGTGCGCCGAACCGCTCCCAGAAGTCGCCCGCACCGCCGGCGGCGCGCACCCGGGCGATGGTCGGGAACGGTGGTGGCTGAAGGCAGATCAGCGACTCCTCCGCGGCGAAGCGCCGCACTCGATCCGCGGGGATCGTCGGGTGAAGTTGCTGCGCGGTCATGGACGTCCCAGCCACCGAAGGCCAGACGCCGGCCGCGATGAGGCGAGCCAATCCAGGCGGGAGATCCAACACACACGCTCCTCCGAGGCCGAACTCTTCATTAGCCTGACCGGCCGGTCAGGCTATTTCCCGCGCCGGTCAGCCTATTTCGGGATTGCACTCGCCGAACCACGACCCGTCAAGGGCG
>CAZNSL010000176.1:0-8823 GCA_964574975.1 uncultured Alcaligenaceae bacterium
CCCAGGCCGCTCAGGCACTCCAATCGTGGCGGCTCGACGGCTGCGTGCTGTACGTCACGCTCGAGCCGTGCGCGATGTGCGCCGGCGCGGCCGTCCTGGCCCGTTTGCCGACAATCGTATACGGAGCCACCGACCCAAAAGGCGGGGCATGCGACACCCTCTACCGCATCCCGACCGACCCACGGCTCAACCACCGCGCCAGAGTCATCGGTGGTGTCCTCGCAACGCGATGTGCGAACGTCCTCACCGAGTTCTTCGCGTCCAAGCGGCGAGCCGGTAAGTCTTAGCCGTCCGCCACGGCCCGCGGGACCGAAACGGTCGGGCGACGGAAAGCGACGACAGGGGATACCGTACGTGCTGCCGGCGTGGTATGGTGAATGCGTAACGTCCGGTTGCGTGCGGAGAATCTAGGCATGCGATTCCCTTCGGCACTGATCGTGTTGGGTGGGTTAGCTACCGGGACCGTAGTGGCCCAGTACCCCAACCGTCCGTTCACTCGGCCGGTCGCACCTGCGAAGGATTCCCTCGATCGGCTCAACCTGACACAAGCGTGGCTGGTCCACGTGCCGACCGATGGGCCGCGCGACGGCATCGAGTCGGTGCAACACCTCGGCAACCAGATCATCGTCCAGACGCGCCGAGGCGACATCGTCTCCCTCGATCCGAAGACCGGAGCGATGCACTGGCGGACTGCCATCGGCAATCCGTTTCACGTCACGCACGAGGTCGGATTCAACGACCAGTTGATCCTCGTGACCGGTGGTACGCGCGTCTACGGCCTCGACCGCGCCAGTGGCGAACAGGTGTGGGTCGCGGACCTCCCCGCTTCCCCGTCGTCCCCGCCTACCGCGGACGCGGACGGTTTCTACATCTGCCTCAGCAACGGCCGCCTCGCCGCTTATGCATTCCCCCTCGAACTCGGCAAACCGGCCGCGGTCAAGGCGAGCACGGTCGAGACGCATATCTCCAAGGGAACGCCGCCACCGTGGACGTACAACGAACGCCATGTAGCCGGCAGCGGCTTCAACCAGGGCCGCACGGCGATGGGCAACGATGCGATTCACAACAGGCGGGCGGCAATCGGCAGCGCCGCCGACATCGGCAAGCGGCCGCCGCTGGGACAGATCGACATCAAACGAAACGAGCGCGGCCAACTCGTCGTTCAGGGTCCGAAGATGCGCTGGGAGTACGCAACGCACCGGCGCATCCAGGATCGTCCAGTGTTGAGCAGCCAATCGGTACTCGTGGTCAGCACGGATCGATACGCCATCATCATTGATAAGAAACATGGGTACACGTCGTTCGAACTACCGGCCGGTGACGCGATCTCCGCGCCCGTCGGCCACTACGGCGAGATCGCATACGTCGCGGATCGCAATGGCACGGTGTACTGCTACGACCTGGCGGCTCGGGCGTTGCGCTGGACGTACTCGGCAAGCAACACGAGTACCATCCGCACGCAGCCGCGGGCGACCGACGAGGACTTGTACGTCGATGCCGACAATGGCGGGTTGATCCGCTTGAATCGTATTACTGGTGCGCCGCACTGGCAGGCACCGGACGCCTACCGCTACCTCTCGTCGAACCGCAAGTACGTCTACGCGGCCGACAAGCATCATCAGTTGCTCGTCCTCGACCGGGTCAGAGGGACCGTGCTGGCACGCTACGACCTGTCCGGCTTCCCGATTCCCGTGGCGAACGACGCGACGGATCGTGTGTTGCTTGCCGCTGAGGACGGCTCGATCCTCTGTCTGCACGACCGGGCGTACCCGATGCCGATGATGTTGCGGGCCGCGGAGCCGAGGATCGCACAGTCCACGGAGACCGTCAAAAAGCCGGTCGAAAAGGACGTGCCATTGCCTGCCGACCGGCCCGCCGCAACGCCGTCGGAGCAACCTGAACCGAAACCGGCTCCGGCTCCAGCTCCGAAACCGAAGGTCGAACCGAAGCCCAAGCCCGCCAAGCCGACCCCAAAGGGCAAGACCTGAGGCCCACCCACCGAGGATCGCCCAAAGACGAGCCTGCGGGGCACCCCGCAGGCTCGGAAAGTTTCGTTATGTTCGCGCGGCGTACGGCCGTCTGTCTTGCCATCGCGACACTCATTGCCGCGCCGATCCTCGTTCCTTGCGCGTACGACATCACACGATCCGGCTGCCCAGTACAGTACCGCGACGTTTCGCGATGGGCGTCCCTGGCCGGCAACACCGCGACGCTGATTGCGGGTGTCTGGGCGATCGCCCTTCCGCTCGGTACGGCGGTCGCTACCGTGCTGGCGCGGACGGATCTGTTCGGCCGTCGCCTGTTGCTCGGTGGCTTCGCAGTTGCGCTATTCACCCCGCTCGCGATTATCGCGACAGCGTGGCAGGAACTCGTTGGCGGTGGTGATCCTTGGCGCACTGGGATGGTCCCGGCCGTCATGGTCCATGCCATCGCCGGGTTGCCGTGGGTCGTTTGGATCGTTTCGCTCGGCGTTGGCCACGTCGAAACGGAAGTCGAGGAGGACGCACTCACCAACTCGCCACCGTTGGCGGTTTTGCTGCGGGTGACGCTGCCGCGAGCGCGGGCGTCCATCGGCGTCGCGGCGCTCTGGCTCGCGCTCGGTTGCGCGACGGAAATCGTCGTCACCGACGTGATGCAGGTGCGGACCTTCGCCGAGGAGGTGTATACGCAAACGGTGCTGCCGGAAGCGGGCGCGCCGGCCGAGGACATGCCTGTGCGGGCGGTGGCAGTTGCATTTCCGGCGGCGCTCGTTACAGGCGTCGTCGTCGCGGCGTTCGTGGCGGCCTGGCAGCGACGCTTGCCGCCGCTGGCCTCCGTGCCGAGGCGACTGCCACTCGTCCGCTTGAACTTGTGGCAGTTGCCGGTGTGGCTCGCGGTTGGCGGCGCGCTTGCCGTGACCCTCGTGGTCCCGGTCGCAACGCTCGTCGCGCAGTTGGGTGCGACAACCGAGGGAGGTTGGTCCGGGCCTGCGGCTAAGCAATATCTGCGACTAGCGGCGACGGTACACGGCGCGACAATCGGCCGAACAATCGTCGTCGGTGTCGTCGCCGGTACGACGGCATCGGTTCTCGCCGTCCTTGCGTGCTGGTCCGCTCGGCGCGATCGGGCGACTGGCGTCGGACTGCTCGCGTTGACGGCAATGCTTTGGGCCATGCCGGGGCCGGTGATCGGCGTTGCACTCGGTCAGTCGATTCGTTGGCTGCTCGATGTCGAAGCCCAATTCGGCGGCAGCGCAATGGGCTACGCCCTCTATTATGGGCCGTCGGCCCTGCCGGCGGGTTGGGCCTGCCTGATTCGCTTTTTTCCGTTTGCTGTCGCCCTGATCTGGCCGACCGTCCGGGCCATCCCCGTCGGGCAATTCGACATGGCGGCCCTCGACGGCCGCGGCGAATTCTGGCACGTCGTCTGGCCCTCGGCGAAGTCGGCGACGGTTCGCGCGGCGGTTGCGGTCGCCATCCTGACGTTCGGCGAGATTGCCGCGAGCAAGATCGTCGCAACGGCGGGCGGCGAGTTGTTCGCGCACGACGTATTCGCGCAAATGCACTACGGCCCCGGCAACCAGTTGGCCGCCCTGTGCCTGCTCCTGCTCGCGTTGGTGCTGCCGCCGGTCCTGCTCCTCGTTTGATTCACGCGGCGCTGAGCGGCAGCCGGATCGCCCGGCCCGTTTCGGCACTTCGGGCGACGGCCTCGGTAAACTCCATATACGCGACACCCGTCGCAAAGTCGGTGAATCGAACCGGCGTTCCCGTCCGGATCGAGGTGATGAACTCGGATTCGACAGCCCAGCCTCCGCGCTCGCCGGCCGGGACTTCGATTGGGTGAACTTCCTTCTCGCCGTGCGTCTGGCCAAAGAGGCGGTCGGCCGTCAGGTCGTATTGCAGGTAGCCGCCGCTGCCGAACAGTTTAACCGACATACCGGCCCCGAACGGCGTCACGCCGCTGAACTGGTACGTCGCCCGCGCGCCGCCCTCGTTGACCGTCAGCACCTGAACGCTGTCCGGCGTGCCGACGCGGCGGCTGATGCCGGCCGGGTCGATGCGAGTTGGGATAAAGGCGTGAACGTGCGCCGACACCTGCACCGGCGGCGGAATCCAGCGCGTCAGTGTCTCGTGCAGGATGCCGAGTGTGAGCATGTTGTAGCCGGACAACGATGCGTCCTGACGCCACGACAGCGGTGCGGACGGATCGGCAAGGACGCCGCTACGGCCGACGAGTTCGGCCTCGCGGAATTCGCCCAGGAAGCCGCCGGCGATCAGGCTGCGGACGTAGCCATCGAACGACAACCCGAACGGACTCGGCACGACCTGTGCGACGAGTTTCGGCTGCGCACGCGACGCCGCCAACATGCGGTGCGCCTCGGCCGCGTTCATCGCCAGTCGCGCCTCGGTCAGGACGTGCTTGCCGGCATCGAACGCGGCCAGGGATATCTCGCAGTGCAGGTACGGCCAGGTGCCGATGACGATGGCGTCAATGCCGGCGTCGTCGACGAGATCTTGCCAGCGCTCGAATGTCCGCGGGATGCCGAACTCCGCGGCGACGGCGGCCGTCGATTCGGGTCGGCGGTTGCAAACCGCGACGATCTCGACGCCCGGCACGGCCCTCAGGCCGGGGATGTGACGAGTCCTGGTGTTGGCTCCGGCCCCGATCAAGCCAACGCGGATGGTGTCGCTCACGGTGTTGCCCCCTAGCAATGAACCCTATGGACGATGTACGGCCGACGACAGTGCGCCTCAAGATTCAGCGACGCTCGTCGCACCCGTGGGTCTTTCAGAAGATGGTCGAGAAACCGACCACGCGCATTCCGCCGGGCAGCGTCGTCGAGGTCGTGGACCGCGATGGCCAGTGGGTCGGTCGCGGCTACTACAACGGCCACTCGCGCATCGCCCTGCGAATCCTGACCGCCGACACGAACGAACAAATCGACGCCGACTTCTATGCCCGCCGCATCGGCGAGGCAGTCGCTCTGCGCCGCGACTGGCTCAAGCTCGACGCGGTGACCGACGCCTACCGCGTCGTCCACTCCGAAGGCGACTGGCTCAGCGGTCTGGTCGTGGACCGCTTCGCCGACACGATCGTGCTGGAGTTCTTCTCGGCCGGCGCGTTCAAGGCCCGCGATGCAATCCGCGCAGCCCTGGAGACGCACTTCCCCGGCAGCCGATTCTACTGGTTCGCGGAGGAACACGTCCAGAAGCAAGAGTCATTCGATTGCCGCGCCCCGGAACCGCCGCCGCCGGGCGTGATCCGCGAACACGGGCTGCGCTTTCGCGTCGCCCCCGGCGGCAAGCACAAGACCGGCTTCTTCTCCGACCAACGCGACAACCGGCGTTACTTCGCTGATTTCTGCGGTGGCAAGCGCGTCCTCGATCTGTGTTGCAACAGCGGCGGCTTCGCCGTGTACGCGAAGGCGCTCGGCGGGGCTAGCGAGGTCGTCGGCGTGGACCTCGACGAGTCGGCTATTGCCCTGGCCAAGCAGAACGCGAATCTGAACCAGACTCAAGTGCGGTTCGTACAGGCCGACATCTTCGCGTGGCTGCGCGACATCGTGCCGACGGGTCAGCGGTTCGACGTGGTCGTCCTCGACCCAGCGAAGCAGACACGCGACCGCGAGGCGGTTGACTATGCGCTCCGGCAGTATTTCGACATGAACAAGCTCGCCCTGCAAGCGGTCGCCCCGGGTGGCATCTTCCTGACCTGTTCCTGTACGGGCTTGGTGAGCGAAGCGGATTTCCTCGAAACGCTGCGGCGGGCGGCGTGGCAAGCAGGTCGGTCGCTGCAAGTGCTGAAACTGAGCGGTGCTGGGGCCGATCATCCATTCCTAAGCCATGTCCCTGAAGGACGTTATCTCAAGGCTGTGTTCTGTCGGGCCGACGGTTGACGCGCTGGCCGTTGCATTCGTTGCAAGCGTATATAGTGGGGTCGTGTAATGAAAATGCGTTGCATGCAACGAATGCAACGAATCTCGCCCGAACGGGACACAGACAGAGTCGAAGCGTGTCGAGCAACTGGCGGCATGCCCGAAGGCGAGGTCGTAACGGTGACGACCGACGGCGAGGTCGTCCAGGGATAACACACGCCATCGCCCCAACATCACCCACGGAACAAATCACAGACAATTTGGAGTACCACGGTCTTGACGACCCACCGTGTAGAGTGCACGCCGAGCCCGAATCACGTCCGTTCAAACCCCGTAACCGCGAGGGTAAGTTCCTGGGACGGCGGCTTTGCGCTCCGGTGCAGCGCGCGAAGAAGTTCGCCAGGAACCACTCGTTACAGCCCGGCCGTCCGTACGAGTTCTCGCTAACTCGGCCCCACAGGTTGACGGTCTGCTTCAAGCACCGGGCTGTTACAGTAGGGACAGAATGGTGAGTCTACTGTCCTCCCACAATTGCTGCAGACCCGTGCCTCGCCTTGTCGCCCGGTGTCCTGGCCCCCGACGCTCGTTGGCAAGGCATCGGCTTTGGCTAGCGCCCGAATGATCCGATAGCACCGCGCCAGATCCAAGCACAAGTAACCGGCGAGAAGCCATGGGAGGCTGGTCAACAACATCTTTGTTAAGTCGCCGGTCGTCCGGCCGGGAAGTCCACTTGCGCTCGTGGTATGTAGGATCAGGGAGGCCAAGGACGCTAACACGCCCAACCCACCAATGAAGGCGAAAGAAAATCCCATTCCCCGGAAGACGTCGAAGCCCCCGGTCTGGCCGTGACGGCAGAGATGCGCCACATACTTGGCGTCGCGGTCGCTCAGCCGATCGGAAGTACGATCAGACATCGAAACTCCACTTGCCGGCCGACCGTAGCAGCCGGGTCTCCGAGCTACAGTAGCGCTGATTCTACTTGGATGCGGCCTGGCCTGCTGTCGAGCCTGGTTCGGCGCTTCGTGTAGGACCTCCTCCGAAAGCCTGGGGCGGCGAGCGGAGCGCGGACAGTAGGAGTACCACGTTTATGGGCGCAATGATGGCGAGTTCTACTGCTCGCTCCCACCGCTCCCACCACTCCCACGATTGGACGGGCTCCTGGACTGGCTTTAGTGGAAGAAAGAGGACCTCGCCCACAAGTAAGCCGAGGACGAATGCACTCATCCAAAGAGCCACAACGCGGTACTTTGGGTTGGTCCAGAAGAATATCATCGCCTCGTCTCAAAAGATCTGGCTTCCGCAGGTCGGGTAAGGTAGCGCTTTCACCAGCGACCACTCTCCTAAAACAACAGCGCATTGGCTTAGGCGATTATTGATGTAAGACAATTGAAGATATATACTTGCGGCGGATACTGTCATCGTAACCACTGCACACAGTCGGACAGCACCCTCCAAGCAGACCAAAGCGAAACGGCCGGCCCGCGAAGCCGCTTTGCGCCAAGATTGCTCGCTGGACCCGATCACCCCATCGACGGCAGCTTCGGGAACAACGGTCCCCCCTCGCCGGTACCGCCGCGCAGCGGTGTCGTCCGCGGCTTCCGTACCTTCGTCGGCGCCTCCGGCTCTCCAACCTCCGGCTCCTCGGTCGGCTTCGCGACCGGCGGCGGTTCCTTCGCCTTGGCCGCTTGCTTCAGGGATAGCGACATCCGCTGTTTATCCGGGTCCACGCCGAGGACCATCACCTCGACTTCCTGGCCCTCCTTGACGACGGCGCTGACGCGGAAGACACGGTTCGCGGCTAGTTCCGAGACGTGGATCAGGCCCTCGACGCCCGGCGCGACTTCGACGAACGCGCCGAAGTCGGCGATGCGCGTGACGGTGCCGCGGGCCAGCGAACGCGGCGGGAACTCGCCAGCGATCTTCTCCCACGGGCTGGCCATCAACTGCTTCAAGCTCAGCGCCACCTTGCGCCTCTCGCGGTCGATGCGGACGACGACCACTTCCACCGCTTGGCCCGGCGAGACGATTTCGCTCGCGTCCTTCACGCGGCCCCAGGCCAATTCGCCCATCGGGATCAGGCCGTCGATACCGCCGATGTCCACGAACGCGCCGAATTCTTTGACCGAACGCACGACGCCCTTCTTGACCTGTCCCTCGGCGATCTCCGCCCACGATTTCTCGGCTTTCTCCGCCTTTTCGCGCTCCAAGAGCGCTCGGCGGCTCACGACGAGGTTGCGTTCCTCCGGATGGACCTCGGCGACCATGCACAGTAGCTTCTGGTTGAGGTACTGCTCGACGTTCTCGACGCGGTACAGGTCGATCTGGCTAATCGGCAGGAAGCCGCGGATGCCGTTGACCTCGACCGACAGGCCACCCTTGTTCACGTCGGTGACGCGGGCCTCGACCGTTTGGCCGATCTGCACGCTCGACCAGTCGGCCTGCACGGCCGCGCCCTTGCGCGACAGGATCAAAAGACCGTCCGATGGATCGTACCCTTCGATCTGAAACTCGATGGGGTCGCCCGGCTTCGGCAAACCTTCGGGGAACTGCGCGCCGGAGATCACGCCCTGGCTGCGGCCGCCGGGCACATCGACGAAGACGCTGCCGTGGTTGACGCTCAGGACCTTGCCGATCTTGAGCGGCTTGGCCTCCGTCATTGCGGCCTTGGCCGGGCGAGCCTGTTGGGCCGGTTCGCAGAAGATGTCCTTCTCGCTCTATCCGGACAGGGCCGCTTCCATCTCGGCCTCGATCATCGCGTCGAGGTCGCGCAGCTTCGGCAGCGTCGGGGCCAAATCCTGCTTGTCGAGCGCCGGCGGCCGTTCCTCCTGCTTCGGCGATTCGCGGCGGTCGCGCCGACTGGCGACGCGCTCGGCGAACGCCGACCGGCCGCGGGACTGCGGCGGAGCCGGCGACGGATCGCCGAGCGGCGACGGCTGCGGCACGTTCGGCGTGCCGGGCTGTGGGTCGCC
>CAZNSL010000177.1:0-8815 GCA_964574975.1 uncultured Alcaligenaceae bacterium
CCGGGGTCGCGCGGGCCGGTCGAGTTCCCCGCGCGCGCCGTGCCGCGAATCGTCCCGCGGCGTCGCGGGGTTGCCCGCTTGCTCCGCCCGCCCGCGCGGCCTAAAGTTGCAGCAGTAGGCCGACGCAGGAGCACGCATGCCGACGGACCTGACGTTCCCGCCGTGGATGCTGTGGACCGCCGGCGCACTCACCGCCGTCGCCGTTGCCGGCTTCCTCGGCGGGGTCTTGCGCCGCCGCCGGCCCGTCGCCCTCCGACCGGCCATCCGCTTCCAGCCACTGCCCGCGCCGTCCAAGCCGTTCGCCCCGCCGATGGCCTCCGGCCGCGTGCCCCGGCCCGTCCCGTTTATGCCGGCCCCGGCTCCGCTCGCCGACGACCCCGCGGCCGAGAAAGCCGACAAGCGGAGCTGTTATCGCCGGGCCGGCAACCCCGTCCTCGTCACCGTCTGCACCGCCGGCGACCACCGCAACCCGTGGAGCGCCTGGGTCATCGACCGCTCGCGCCAGGGCGTCCGGTTCGCTTCCGAGCGACCGCTAACCGTCGGCGAGACGTACGACGTGCGACCGGTGCAGGCCCCGCCGGCCGCTCCGTGGATTCCCGTCGAGGTGCGCCACTGCACCCCGACCGAGGATCACTGGGACGTCGGCTGCCGCTTCCCCCAGCCGCCGGCGATGCTCGTGCTGATGCTCTTCGGGTAACCCACCAATGGCCGACGTGACCCGGCACTTCGACCCGGCCGACGCCGCCAAGACCCTGCCCGCATCGCCGTCCGGGGCAGCACTGCCGGCCGCCCTCGACGTGCCCGGCTACGCCTTCGTCCGCGAACTCGGCCGCGGCGGCATGGGCGTCGTCTACGAGGCCCGGCAGACCGACCTGAGTCGGACCGTCGCGCTCAAGGTCCTGCTGGCCGGCTCCCACGCCGACGGCAGCGACCGCGCTCGCTTCCGCGTCGAGGCCGAGGCCGCCGCCCGCGTCCAGCACCCCAACGTCGTGCAGACCTACGCCGTCGGCGAACACGGCGGGCTGCCGTACCTCGCCATCGAATACTGCCCCGGCGGCAGCCTGGCCGACCGACTCGACGGCACCCCCTGGCCCGGCCGCGCCGCCGCGGCGCTGGTGCTGCCCTTGGCCCGCGCAATGCAGGCCGCCCACGACAAGGGCGTCGTCCACCGCGACCTCAAGCCGGCCAACGTGCTGTTTGCCGCCGATGGCACCCCGAAGGTCGCCGACTTCGGCCTGGCCAAGCGGCTCGATGCCAGCGCTCGCACCGGCACCGGCGCGGTCCTCGGCACGCCCAGTTACATGGCTCCGGAGCAGGCCAGCGGCACCCGCGAGATCGGCCCGCCCGCCGACGTGTACGCCCTCGGCGCGATCCTCTACGAGTTGCTGACCGGCCGGCCGCCGTTCAAGGCCCCGACGCCGCTGGAGACCGTCCTGCAAGTGTTGGAACGCGAGCCGGTGCCGCCGCAACTCTTGAACGCGGCCGTGGACCGCGATCTCCAGACCGTCTGCCTGAAGTGCCTGGAGAAGGACCCGAAGCGCCGCTACGCCAGCGCCGCCGCCCTGGCCGACGATTTGCAGCGCTACCTCGACGGGGCCGCGGTGTCGGCGCGCAGTTACAACGTGCTGGACCGTCTGAGCCGGGCGCTGACGCACAGCCAGTACGATGTCGAGTTCCGCGCGCAGAGCAACCTGGTGCTGGCGTTCGCGGCCATCGTCTTCGTCTTCCAGACGGCGATCTGGCTGTTGACGGTCGTCAAACCGCAGGGCGACCGCGACATCTTCCTGATGCTGACGACGTTCGCCCAACTGGCGGCGATGGCTGCGGCCATGCACCGCCTGCGGCCGCAGGCGCTCGCGCCGACGACGACGGCCGAGCGGACGATGTGGGGCGTGTGGGCCGGCTTCCTGATCGGCTGCATGCTCCTGGGCGTGACCAGCCGGTTGGCGGCGACGCCGGAGGTGCCGCACGACGAGCTGGCGCTGTACCCGCGGTTCGCGGTGCTGTCGGGGGCGGCGTTCCTGGCATTGGGCGGCGGCTACTGGGGCGGCTGCTACGCGATCGGAGCGGCGTTCTTCGCGGCGGCGCTCGCGATGCCGTTCGTGAAGCCGGCCGGGCCGGTCGTGTTCAACCTGCTGTGGACGGGGTCGCTCGTGCTGATCGGCCTGCGCCTGCGCCGCATGGGGCGCGGATAGCTCCAACGATCATTCTGGGAGGACCCGCAGCGTCACCGGCGGCGCGGCGTGTTCGGTGTCCTTGCCTTCGTGCGTCGCTAACACGACCAGCGGCACCGTGGCCGGTTTCACCCACGGCTCGGCGTACAGCACGACCCGCCGCGCCGACTCGCGCTCCGTGATCAGGATGCCGTTCAGGCCGACGTTCTCGACGCGCACGCCGTGCGGCAGGCCACGCACCTCCAGCGGCACACGACCCTTGAAGCCGTTGCGCCGCGCGATCGACACGTCGAAAGTCGTCTCGCGGCCTGGCCGCAGCGTCAGTTCCTTTTGCGCCACCGTCGTGACCAGGACTCCGGGATCGACCGCCGTCGGCCGGCCGCCCGCAGCCTCGCGCACGACCGGCCGGCCGGCGATGGTGGCCTCGCCCACGACCTTGAAGTTCTTCGCCCCGGCGGGCGGGTTCGCGGCGTTGGCGTCGGCCCAGACCGCGAGCGTCGCCTGGAACTGGCCGGCTTCGATGCGCGTCGCGGCCGAGTGGAACCCCGGCGGCAAACCCTCCAGCCGCAGCGCGATCGGGCCGTCGAAGCCGTCGAGGCGACTGGCCGTCACGTCGACCGGCACCGCTCCGCCGCGCCACACGGCCGGAGCGCGGTTGCCGAGGCTGAGCGAATAGTCCGGCTTCGGCCGCCGGACCGTCAGGCGGTAGGCGGCGGCATCGCCACCGCGGCCGCCGCTCGCGCCGCTCGCGCCGACGCGGACGCGGTACTCGCCGTCGGCCGGCGGGTCGAAGGTCAGCGCCGCGTCCTTGCCGTAGCCGGGGCCGCCGTCGTCGTTGCGATAGTGGAGCCGCACCAACGGCAGGCCGTTCGGCGGGAACTGCGACCCCGGCGAGTGGACCTGCACCTTGTATGCCGGCGCGCCGTTGGCGTGGGCCTCCGGCGTCGTGCCCAGCCACGCCAGCCGCTTGCCGCCGACGCTGTAGAAGTGGCAATCGTCGTCCGGGCCGACCGGCATCCGCTCGATCTTCATTAGCTCGCGGTCGATCAGGACGTAATCGTCGATGGCGAACTCGTTGAACGATTCGAGGCGGATACCGGGTAGTGTTGAGTCGTGGTCGCGCAGGGTGGTGTACACCTTGGCCACACCGCGCAGGACGGCCCGTTCGACGGGCTTGCCGGCCGCGTCGGTGACTTCCAGCCATGGGTCGAGCGGCGAGCCGAGCCGGCGGGCCGCGACCTCGATCACCAGCGGCTCGCCTTTCTTGGCGTGGAACGGCCAACTGTCCACGTGGCCGGGCGCGGCGATGACGCCGTTGGCCGTGCCGGGGACCGCGCCGATGGCGTCGCCGCGGACGAACTCCGGGAACGCGCCGACGACGACCGTCGGCGCGCCCAGGACCGGGCCGTGCTTCGACGCGACCGGCACCGGCAACTTCGCGCCCGGTCTGGCGTCGGCAGCCGCTTTGACCGTGGCGGTGGGGGCATCGAGGAAGACGCCGTGGACGCGCACGGTCGCCTCGGTGCCGGCTCGCAGGCCGAGCGGGAAGACGCCGCTGACGACGGGCAGGGTGCCGACGTGCAGGCGGTAGGTTCTCTCCCTGTCGCCGAAGAAGTCGCGGTCGCGCACGCCGAGTGTGTACACGCCGGCCTTGCGACAGCGAACGGCGAGCAGACCGTTGGTACTCGCGGCGACGACGTTGCCGGCCGGGTCGAGCCATTCGAGGGCCGGCTCCAGTTTGCCGCCAGCGACGCACTGCACGCCGACATCCTGGCCTTCGGCGCACGCGAAGCGGTAGGTGTCGGCTTCGCCGGCCCGGTCGATCGCGCCGACGAAGGTGCGGTCCAACGGCACCGGCTTACCGGCCGTCGGCGTCGATTCGACGGGGAACAGGTCCACGTGGAACGGCACCGTCGTCGTGCCGGCCGCAGTTTTGACCGTGAGGGTGATGCGTCCCGCCGGCCGGGTCGCGGGCAATTCGAGGTCGAGCGCGAGCCGGTCGGTGTCGGGGCGCTGTCGGACGGTCGCGCCGCCGTCGGCCGTCACCGCCGCGCCGTCGAGGTGCGCGCCGGTGATGGTCACGGTCGTCGTCGTGCCGCGGGGGCCAAAGTCGGGCGTGACCTTGGAGACAGTCGGCGGTTTCGGTTTCGCCGGCAGCACGTCGGTCGTGGCTTGCGTCGTCGGATCGAGCAGCGCGAGCGTGCCGTCGTAGCGGCCGAGGGCGAGTTGCTTGCCGTCGGGCCGCACGGCAAGGGCCAGCAACGTATCGGGCTGAACCGGGTAGACCGTCTTTTCGGTGAGCGTGTCGGCGTGCCACGCCTTGAGCGTGCGGTTCTCGGCCGACGTATACAGCGTCTTCCCGTCGGGCGAGTACGCGAGCTTCGTGACCGGAGCCTCGTGGGCGAACTGGGCGTTGATGAGCTTGCCGTCGGTCGGCGTCACGCGCCAGACGCGGATGGTCTTATCGACTCCGGCAGCCGCGATGTGGTTGCCGCCGGGACTCCAGGCGACGGCGTAGAGCCAGTCGGTCGCCTCGCCGAGCGTGTAGAGCCGCTTGCCGCTGGCGGCGTCCCAGACCTTTACGGTGCGGTCGGCGGCGCCGCTGGCGAGCAGCTTGCCGTCGGGGCTGAACGTCGCGCCATAGACGGCGTCGCTGTGGTCGCGCAGCTCGCGCGGCTTGGCGTTGTCGCCGTCCCAGAGGTAGACGATCCGGTCGTAACACGCGGCGGCGAGTCGCTTGCCGTCGGGGCTAATGGCGAGGGCATAGACGACGTCCCTGGGTCCGGTTCGCGTTCGGCCGTCGTTCGCGATTTCGCTCGGATGGCCGGGCGCGCCTGCGGCGACGGCGAGCCGGCCGTCCGGCGCGAGCGCGAGGGCCGTCACCGGGCTGGCCGCACCTGTGGACGCGACCTCGCCGGTCGCAACGTCGATGCGCGCGACCCGTCCCGCGGCGGCGACGAGTTGCTTGCCGTCGGCGGAGTACGCGACGGCCTTGACCGGCGGCAACACCTTCGGCGAGTCGGCGGCGGCGAGGAGTGCGACGAGTGGTAGCGCGAGGTTCATGGCGGCACCGGCAGGGAGGCGGGAACGCGGCGGGGACATCTTAGCAGACGGACCTCGCGGCGTGGACGGGGCCGGATGCCGACGGCCCACAGCACGGAGTGCCTACGGTCCCGGCTTGGGCATCCGGCCGATCCACTCCCGGATCAGCGCCACTCCTTCCGCGTCGACGAGCCGCCGCGGCAGTTCCGGCATCATGACGCCGGGATCGGTCGATTGCATTCGGAACAGCAGGATCGAGGCGTCCGGCTGGCCGGGCACGATGTCGAACGCGCGGCCGCCGGTCCCGCGGCCGGCGGCGATCGGCGGCTTGCCCACGCCCCATTTCCTTGCGTCGTCTTGCGCGGCCAGCAGGTCCAACCCCGACGTCCGTGCGGGGCCGTTCGGGTTGTGGCAGTGGGCGCAGTTCATCTCCAGGTAGGCCCTGGCGCGCCGGTCCAGCGTGCCCGTCCGCGGATCGTTCCAGACGGGCAGCCGCGGGGCCGTGTCGGGCGACGGGGCACCCTCCAGCAACCCCTGCCGCTGCCAGCGGACGAGTTGGTTTTCCCGGCCGTCGGCGTAAGCGTAGTCCCGGTTCAGGTGGCGGGCCTTCAGGCCGATCGGCCGCAGCACGCGCCGGTTCTCGTGGCAGCTCATGCACTGGTTCTTGCTGGGGATGATGTAGTCCAGGCTGCGCGGCGAGCCGTCGGTGTGGACCCAGCGCACGGCTCGTGTGGCCCCGATCGTTTCCAGGGTGGCCTCCGTGGCAGCGTCGTTCCAGATGTAGGTCAGGCCGACCCAATCCTCGGGCCGGCGGATGAGCAGCCGGGTTTCGATGAGCCGCCGCCCCTTCGCCGGGTCGCGGAGGTCGTGCTGGATGGCGAACGTCTTGACCAGGATCGTCCCGACCGGGAACTCGAAGTCGTCCACCTCGTGGTACCGGGCGCGGGTACCGGCGGGCAGGCGGACGAACCGGTCCTTGACGCTGTAGTCGGAAAACAGCGGCGTGTTGACATCGTAGGGCAGCACGTCGGCGGCGGGTTGCTGGGCCGCCGCGTCGCGGAACAGGCCATAGGCGGACAGCTTCGCCGGCGGCTCCCAGTCGTCCTCCACGGGTGCCCGTGGGTCGCCGGTCGCGGCGGCCACGCCAGCGAGGCAGGCGCAAACGATCGCGGCCCGGATGGCGGTCATGGCCGTTCGCCCGGCAGCTTGACTTCGGGCAGCGGCGTCAGCGCGCCCGTGTACGGCTTGAGGTCGGCGACGACCTTGTCGCGGTGGGCGAGGACTTTTTGCAGGCCCTCCTTCGCGCCCTTGGCGGAAGCCAGTTGCGGGCCGAGCAACTCCCAGTTCAAGTTGGCGAACGTGGCAGCCCCGTTGTTCTGGAACAGCACCGGCCGCCCGCTCGGGGGCGTGCCGGGCTTGCGCACGCCGTCCCAGATCATGTCGGGTACCGGCGTGCCGAGCAGGGCCGCGTACAGGATGCCGTATTCGCCGGTCGGTTTACGGCCGCCGTCGGCGAAGGTGTTGTCGTGGACCCAGACGCCCTCGGGGATCGGGTCGTACGCCTTGTCCTTGTAGTCGAGGCGGGTGACGAGGTAGCTGACGACGGCGAGGCCGATCGTGTCGTTGCCCCGGAACTCGTTGCGGAACACCTCGACCTGATCGGTCGCCATGACGATCAGGCCGGTGCCGGGCGCGACCGTGGCGACCATCGTACCCGGCGAGGCGAAGTTGGGGTGGTTGTTGCCGGTCGCGCGGTTGTTGAAGACCCGGACGCCCTTGCCGTTCTTCACCTGGAGATCGGGCAGGTCGAAGACGAGCAGCCCGCCGCTGTTGTTGGTCGCCACGTTGTCGTAGACGTCGGCGCGGGAGCAGTTCTCGATCTCGATGCCGGCCACGTTGCGCTCGGCCCGGCAGCGGCGGACGACGACCGCCTCCGATTGCCCGACGTAAATGCCGGCGTCGGAGGCACCGTACGCCTCGCAATCTTCCACGAGCACGCCCTTGCACTGCACCGGGTAGAGGCCGTAGCCGCCGTTGGAGGCCTTCGGCTCGCCGGTCCACCGGGCGCGGACCCGGCGGAAGGCGACGCGCTCGGCCCCCTCGACCTTGACGGCGTCGCCGCGGGTGTCCTGAACCGTAAGGTCCTCGAGGGTGAACCCATCCCGATTCACGAGGATGCCTTGCTTGCCCTGGTTCTGGTTCTGGAACGAAAGGATGGTCTTATCCATCCCCTGGCCGCGGACGGTGACGTTGTCGGTCCGCAGAGTGAGTTCCTGGGTGAACGCGAACGTGCCGGCCGCGAACTCGATCGTGTCGCCGCGGCGGACGCGGTCGTTGAGGACGCGGAGAACGTCCTCCTGGGCCTTCGGCCCGGGTTGGATGACGTGGCTGCGGGGTTTCCTCGTGGCCGGCTGCGCCAGTGCGACGACGGGCCAGGCCAAAAGCAGTGCCAGAACCGTCAGCCGCCGTGTGAGGTCCACGGGATACCCTCGACTTCGCCGCCGCGTGGGGTCGCGGGCGCGACTTCCGGCCGGCGGCACTGCCCACTGTATGCGCGCAGCGGGGCGGAACAAGGGCCGCCCCGGCCCGACGATCACGGCCGCGAACCGATTCCGTCTCGCAGCCGTCGCACCGCGTCGATCGCCCGACCGGCCGCGGCGTCGATCTCGGCGGTCGTCTGCGTCGGGGCGAAGCTGAAGCGCATCGCCGAGCGCAATACGGCGTCCGGCACGCCCATCGCTCGCAGGACCTGCGACGGCAATAGCGACCCGCTCGAACACGCCGAGCCGGTGCTGCACGCCACGCCGGCCAGGTCCAACGCGATCAGCAGGTTCTGCGCCTCGCAGCCAGGGAACGACACGTTCAGGATGTGCGGTACCGCGTCGGCCGGACCGTTGACGACCATCGGCGCGGCGTCGGCCCGCAGCCGTTCGACGAAACGCTCGCGCAGTGCCCGCACGGCGGCGGTGTTGGCGTCGCGCTCGCACTCCGCCAGCTCCAGCGCCACCGCCAGGCCGACCGCGAGCGCGACCGGCTCGGTGCCGGGGCGGCGGCCTTGCTGCTGGTGGCCGCCGTAGAACAGCGGCCGCAGCGTCGTGCCGCGGCGCAGGACGAGTACTCCGACGCCGGGTGGTCCGCCGAACTTGTGGCCGCTCAGCGTCAGCGCGGTTGCGCCCAGGGCGCGGAAGTCGACGGCGATCTTGCCGACGGCCTGGGCGGCGTCAGTGTGCCAGCGCTCCGGTCGCACGTCCTCCGGTCGCTTACGCTCCCGGCTCGCCAGAACTGCGCCGGTCTCGTGGTTGACCAGCATGCACGTCACGAGGCGCGCATCGCCGGCGTCCGTCAGCGTCACGACGCCGTCGCGGTCCACCGGCAGCGTCTCGACGGTGAAGCCACGGACCGCCAGTTGGGCGAGCGGTTCCGCGACGCACGGGTGTTCGGTCGGCCCGGCGACGATGCGGCCCGGCGGATCGCCGGCGAGGCCGAACAGGGCGAGGTTGTTCGCCTCCGTCGCGCCGCTGGTGAAGATCACCTCGCCGGGGTCGCAGTGCAAGACGGCCGCCACGCGCTCGCGGGCATCCTCCAGCGCCTGCCTGGCG
>CAZNSL010000178.1:0-8803 GCA_964574975.1 uncultured Alcaligenaceae bacterium
CTCCGGTTCAGGTTTTCAAGCCGAGCTTGCGGATGAAGCCGCCGAAGCCGCCGGCCGCGGCCGGTGCCTGAACCCCCAACCCGCGGGCCGGTTGGCCGTCGGTGCCGAGCAAGGTGTTGACGATCTTGAGGATATCGGCCAGCGCGGGCGAGCGCGGGGCCTCCTGCCGCAACGGCCGGCCGTGGTTGATCGATGCCATCACTGCCGAATAGTCGTTGCTGACCGTCATCAACTCGTCGATTTCCAGGAGCGACTTGAGCCGGTCGGCCCCAAAGCCCGGCATCCTCGGATCGTAACGATTGATGATGATGTGTAGCTTGCGAGCCCCGTCGATGCGCGAGAGTGCCTCGCACACCAGTTTGAGTGTCCGGATCGACGGAATCTTCTGCTCGCCGACGAGAACCACCTGGTCGGCGATGGCCAGCGTCTCGAAGTACAGGTCGTCATACGTACAGGGTACGTCGAAGATGGCGACGTTCGACAGCGACCGGCAGTAGTCCACGAGTCGAATGACGCTCGCCGCGGAAGTCTGGATCGGCGTAATGGCCCGGTACTCGCCGGCTAGTACGTGGAGCCGGTCGGCCACCTTGGTCGTCGCCCGCTGGATCATCTGCGGGTCCAGACGCTCGCCGTCGTTCAAGAGGTCGAACGTGGTGTGTTCGGGATTCACGTCGAGGTAGGCGGCCAGCTTGCCGATTTGGAGCGACAACTCGCTGAGGATGACGTTTTGGCCGTGAGCGGAAGCGATCTCGTACGCGATGTTGACCGATAGCATGGTCGCGCCGCAACCGCCGGTGACGCCGGAGACGGCGATCGCCTGGTTCTGGGCCGATGTGTGTCCGAACTGCTGGCCGATGCAGTCCATGGCTGCCTTGAAGTCCTCCGGCTGAATGGGCAGCGGCACGACCTGGGCGGCCCCGGAACGCATGGCCCCGAGAAGCACGGACGGGTCCATCATCGCGTCGACCAGGGCCAATACCGGCTGGCCGGTGAATACGCCGACGAGTTGCCGCAACTTCGGCAACATGTACGAGTCGGGAACGTGCATGATGAAGCAGCGCGGGCCCGTGGCGTCGTCGCGCAAGGCGGCGACTGCGGAATCGACGTCGGCGTACTGTCCGTCGAGGTTGGCCTGCTGATTGATGAGCATGCTCAAGACGTTGCGTTGGACGCTGTCCTGGCAGCCAATCAGGGTGACGTTGAGTGGGAACATGTGGGGTTCCGAGGGCCTGAGGTACGATGGGATGGCAGTCGGCGTCGGCCGGGTCGTACACTCATTGTCCCCGCAGCGTCCCGGACGTCAATGCACTGGCCAACGGGGTTCGCCGCAATCATAGCTTAAAAAGGCAGGCGTCAACGCGAAATTGCAATCTGGCAGTAATTCGACGTTGCGTGCCCTCGCGGCCTGGGTACACTGGCCAACGACGGCAGGAACGCCGTAGACGGACGTACACGGAGGTTGGGAATGAACTCGCGTCGGCCGCGCGTGGTCCTCGTTCACGATTGGCTGACCGGGATGAGAGGCGGGGAGAAGTGCCTCGAACGCTTCTGCGTCCGCTGGCCCGATGCCCCGCTCCTGACGCTCCTGCACGCCAAGGGAAGCGTGTCGCCGCTCATCGAAGCCCGTCGAATCGTCACCAGTTTCCTCCAGCGTCTGCCGGAAAGTGAGCGCTACTACCGCTATCTATTACCGCTGTTGCCCGTTGCAGCCCGCTGGCAGACGCCGCCGTGCGATCTGGTCGTCAGCCTAAGCCATTGCGTTGCGAAGGCGGCCGCCCCACCGCCGGGGGTGCCGCACGTCTGCTACTGCTTCACGCCGATGCGCTACGCCTGGCATATGCGCGACTCATACTTCGCCCGGTTGCCGCGGCCGGCCCGCGTGGCCGTGGATGTCGTGCTGGCCAAGCTGCGCCGCTGGGATCGGGCGACGGCCTCGCGGGTGACGCACTTCGTCGCCATCAGCGAAACGGTGCGCGGCCGGATCGCCGAATGCTACGGCCGCGATTCGGCCGTCATCTACCCACCCGTCGAAACCGATTTCTATACGCCGGCCAACGTCGCACGGGAGAATTACTACCTCGTCGTCAGTGCGTTCGCCCCATACAAGCGGATCGACTTGGCCGTCGAGTCGTGTGCGCGGCTCGGGCGCAAGCTCGTCGTCATCGGCACCGGCCAGGACGCGGGACGGCTCAAGGCGCTCGGTGGGCCAAACGTGGCGTTCCTCGGCTGGCAGTCGGACGAAGCGATCCGCGATCACCTACGCCGGTGCCGAGCGCTTCTGTTCCCCGGCGAGGAGGATTTCGGCATCGTGCCGGTCGAAGCTCAGGCGTGCGGCACGCCGGTGATCGCCTTCGGCCGCGGCGGCGCAGCCGAGACGGTCGTGCCAACCGGCGGGCGCGGCGAACCCACCGGCCTGTTGTTCCTCGACCAGAGCGTTGATGCCTTGGCCGACGCCATCGAGCGCTTCGAGCGGTTGGCCGGCGACTTCCGCCCCGGTGCGGCGCGGAAGCAGGCCTTGCGCTTCCACCCGCGGCGGTTCGACGATGAGGTCACGGCGCTCATGACGACGCTCGGCTTCGGAGGTGCGACAATGCTGCAACGGGCCGCGTAGCGACTTCCATTCCGATCCGCGGCCCGTACACTGGCAGCGACTTCGCCCCCCTGCCATCACTCCCGCCGCGAGGTCTTCGCACCCATGCTCAACCGCCGAGATTTGCTCCGCACGTCGGGGGCCGCCGCGCTCGCATGTGGCCTCTCACCGTTTCCGTTCGGCCGAACGGCCCACGCCAGAAAGGCACCCAAACGCCTCCTCGTCTACACTCGCTCGGCCGGGTTCCAGCACGATGTCGTCAAGCGCGGCAAGAACGGTGAGCCGTGCCTCGTCGATCGCGTCTGGACCGAGTTGGCCGCCCGCAACAATTTCGAGGTCGAATGCACCAAGGACGGCCGAGTGTTCGTGCCGGAGAAGCTTGACCGCTTCGACGCCTTCTTCTTCTACACCACGGAAGACTTGACGGCCGAGAAGAGTAGCGACGGTTCCCCGCCGATGCCGAAGGCGGGCAAGAAGCACCTGCTCGACGCCATCGCCAACGGCAAGGGTTTCATCGGTAGCCACTGCGCGGCCGACACCTTCCACAGCGAGCCGCGCGGCTCGGTCAGCAACCTGCCGGACACGGTGGACCCGTACATCCGTATGGTCGGCGGTGAGTTCATCAGCCACGGCAGCCAGCAGAAGGCGACGATGCACGTCGTCGATCCGCACTTCCCGAAGGGGCCGAAGCACGACTTCACGCTCCACGAGGAGTGGTATTCGTTCAAGAACTTCCAGAACGACCTGCACGTCATCCTCGTCAACCAGACCGAGGGCATGAAGGACTGGCAGTACCATCGCGCTCCGTTCCCGGCAACGTGGGCACGGATGCACGACAAGGGACGAGTGTTCTACACGTCGATGGGCCACCGCGAAGACGTTTGGGCCAACCCGCTGTTTCAGGACATGCTGCTCGGTGCCCTCTCCTGGACCTGCGGCGAGGTCGATGCGAACGTGACGCCGAACATCGAGCGGGTCACGCCGAAGGCGAACGTCCTGCCGAAAGAACCTCCACCGGCCCCGAAGAAGTCTAAAAAGTAGTCCGAACCCCGAGTGCCGAGTCTCCCTCTGAGGAATACCCATGACCCGCACACCGTTCCCCGCACTCGCCGCAGCATTGGCCTTCGCCGTCGCAGTTCCGGCCGACGAGCCGAAGGCCGACACGACCGGCTTCGTGCAATTGTTCAACGGCAAGGACCTGACCGGCTGGAAGACGCACCCCGACGACAGCCCGACCACCAAGTGGGAAGTCGTGGATGGCTGCATCTGCCCGAGTGGCCTGAAGGCGGGTCACCTGTTCACTGAGCGCGGCGACTACACCGATTTCGTCTTCCGCATGGAGGTCAAAGTGGCCGACGGCGGCAACAGCGGGCAGTACTTCCGCACGAAGTTCATGAGGACGTTTCCCAGCGGTTACGAGGCGCAGATCAACGCGACGCACGGCGACGAGATCAAAACCGGCAGCCTCTACCCGGCATTTCTCAAAGGCGGTGCGAAGCAGAAGGAGTTCCGCGAGAAATACTGCGTCCTCAACAAGGCCCCACACAAACCGGACGAGTGGTTCGTGCAAGAGGTCACGGCCGTCGGTGGGCACATCGTCATCAAGGTGAACGACAAAGTGACGGTCGACTACACCGACGACAACCAGACGTACAAGACGGGCCATTTCGCGATCCAGTACCACGACCCGAAGTCGAAGGTGTGGGTCCGCAAGGTCGAAGTAAAGGAGTTGGCCTCGAGGTAATCGTCCAGGCTTCGTTTCGCGGCGCTTCGCAGAAGCGTTCTGCGTAGAATGCGTGAGTCAGTGAGGGGCCGTAGCTCAACGGTAGAGCAAGGGACTCATCGAACGGTGACGCCGGGGAGTAACCCTCGGTGGAAAAGCGGTCAAAGTCGGGGAACCCTAAACCCGCTCGCAGCGGGCACGGCAATCCCGAGCCAAGCCCTTCGGGGAAGGTGTAGAGACTTGACGGCCGCCGCCCGACCGGGTCATGCCGAGGGCGATGGGAAAGTCCAGGCCGGTGGGAAACCGCCGGGTAGCCTGAATCCCCAGGTTGCGTGTTCGAATCACGCCGGCCCCATTCCTCCACGTCGCGTCGGACGCCGCGAATCGGCCGTCATGGACGATCGCGACACCGACGGACGGCCAGTACCACCGGCCTTGTGGTGCGGCCCTGAAGTGGCACCTTCATTCCGCTGTACGCCGGCTGCGTTGCCCAGGGCAAGCGGCATCGGATCGGAATGGTGTGCAACGGTTCGTTGGGACACTGGTCGTGGGGCCACGTCCGATCGGCTTCGTCGATCACCAGATACCACACCGACGGTCGCTTGCTGGGACTGTCCGAGTGCTTCCGCCACCCCACGCGTTCCGACTCGTATTGCATCCCGTGGCGTCCGATGAACCAGACGTGCAACGATTCGTCTCGGCCGCGAAGAAACTGGTTCGCGCGACGAACGGCAGTTCGACTGGCCCACGCTTCGTCGATGTCGGCCGCCTGGTACAGCAGACCGAATGCCACCGAGACAAACGCGGCCACCCAGACGAGTCGCCCATGTGGGTTCGTTCGCGCGGCCAGCCACGCCAACAGCAGCGCCCCGACTACCGCGATCGCCACGACTCGCCGAGCGGCTGGCCACGGCGACAGCACCAAATAGCCGGCGACCTCGACGACCAGCCACGAGACGAGAAACAGACCGCCACGGCAAGCGACGAACGCCGCCGTCGAGAGCAGTCCGATGGCAGCCACCCCGGTGATGCCGAATACGAGGGTCTCCCACGACAACCACGCCGACGCACTGCCGGGCGGCGCAACCGCAATTGCCGCGTAACTCCCAACAACGACCACTGCCGTCGAAACGACTGCGCGAGCCGACGCCCCAAGGGCCGCGAGACTGAGCGGCACCAGTGCCCCACCGACACCGCCGACCAACGTGAACAGCGGCCCGATCAAGTTCGTCCGGCGTGCTGATTCCGTACCGTGCGTGAGGTGGTAGACGAAGTGCGATTCGCCGTACCGCTGCACGAGGAACCATTCCCACCCGGCAAAGACACCGAACGCGGCCAGCCACGCCACGACCGTCAACCGCCAACGACTTCGGCCAGTCGCCAGCACCAGCACGGCCGGTGTTGTGAACCCCGTGTACTTCGTCTGCATCGCCAGGCCGGCGAGCAAGCCGGCGACGGCCGCGAGTTCGAACGAATTGCGCTCAGCCGCAGCGAGCATCGCCACCACCGCCAACAGGCTCAGTGCCAGGGCCGGCACATCGAGCATCAAGTTGACGGCCGGCAGCACTGCCGGCGACAGTGCGATGAACCACAGTATCGACCGCTCGACACACGGCGCGAACCGACGCAATAACAGCGTCAGCCCGACCGTCAGGGCGAAGCACCACGGCCAACACCACAGTTTCAACAGCATCGGGTCGTCGCCAAGGACGACGACGCCGAGGCCGAGCCAGTACGGGAACACCGGCGGTGCGAGGACGGTCATCGCTGGCTGCGGGTCGTCGTACCAGTGGATCGTGAAGCCGTACGGGTCGCCGGGGTGTGCCGCGATCTGGCGGGCGAAGTACAGGTACGCCGGGTCGTCGGCAACCGGTGGCTTGAGCGCGTTCAGGCCACACAAGAATGTGGCGGCAAGGAGGGCGTCGATCCATCGTCGGGGCTGCGGCATCTGTCCTTGTCGCGAGGCCGGGGCGGCTGGTACAGTACGGGTCGTGATCGAATTGTCCCGTGTTGAGTCGGACCGGCTACGGGTATGCGCGAAACGACGATGGAACGCGGTTCGGGCGATGCCGCCCTGCAAGTCTACCTGCTCGGCACGGTCGATTTAGCAGCCGCACTCCACCTCCAGCGCCGCCTGGTCTACGACGTGGCCGGCGACCGCGGCGGCGTTCTCGTGATCTGCGAACACCCGCACGCCGTCAGCATCGGCCGCGAGGGCAGCCGGTCGCACGTCGGCTACGAGTCGACCGAGTTGGCCCAACGCGAGTGGCCGCTGCGCTGGGTCAACCGTGGCGGAGGCGTGCTTCTACATGCCCCCGGTCAACTCGCTATCTACCCCGTCCTCGCGCTGGACCGGCTCGGCCTCGACCTGCAAGGCTACCTCGACCGACTCCACAGCGTCATTGCGAGTGTACTGGCCGACCTCGGCATCCCGTCCGGCCGACGTAACGGCCATTCGGGCGTCTTCGTCCGCGAGCGGATGATCGCCCAAGTGGGCGTCGCTGTGCGCGACTGGGTCAGCTACTTCGGCGCGGCCCTCAACGTGGACGCGAACTTGGATCCGTTCCGCCGCGTACACTGTGCAGGTCCGGGTGAGCCGACGATGACCTCGATGCAGCGCGAAGCACGGACGCCGATCCGCGCATCGGCTGTGCGTCTGCGGTTAGCCGAGGCCTTCGCCACTGCGTTCGGATTCGTACGAACATCCCTGTTCCACAATCACCCCTCTCTGGCGAGACCCGCCGCGACCGATGCCGTCGTTACCCGCTAGCGTTCACAGGATGGTACCGGCATGAGCGCGATCGCCGTGCGGTTGCCGCACCTCGGCGCGATGCCGGTGCGAGTGAGCGTTTGGTTCGCCGACCCCAGCGATTTCGTGTACGAGGGCGACCGCCTCGTCGAGGTGCTTGTCGGCGGGGCAACGTTCGACGTGTCGGCCCCGGCGACCGGCCGATTGGTGGCGAAACTGGCGCTACCCGGCGACGTGGTGGCGGCCGACCAGGTCCTCGGCACCCTCGCGACGGAGTGACCGATGCGACCGCGGTTCATCACCCTCGACGGACTCGACGGCACCGGCAAATCGACGCAGTGCCGGTTGTTGGCCGACTGGCTACGCAGCTGCGGCCTCGACGTGGTGACGTGCCGCGACCCCGGCGGTACACCACTCGGCGACGCCCTGCGGTCGATCCTGCTCGACCAGCGCGGCGACATGACGCCGGTTGCCGAAGCGATGCTGTTCATGGCCAGCCGGGCCGAACTGGTCGCCCGCGTCATTCGGCCAGCCCTGGACCGCGGGGCGTGGGTCGTGTCCGACCGTTTCCTACTGGCGACGGTCGTTTACCAGGGCTACGGCGGCAGCCTGAACCCGGACGATCTGTGGTCCGTCGGCCGTGTCGCCACCGGCGGCACATTGCCGGACCTGACGCTCGTGCTCGACTTGCCACTCGATGCCGCGATCGCGCGCCGCGGTCGCGCGCCGGATCGCATCGAGGAGCGCGACCGCACGTTTCACGAGTCTGTGCGAACGGGCTTCCTGGCAGAAGCGGCGCGGCAACCGGAAGTCGTTCGTGTGATCGACGCGACCGCGGACATTGATGCGATACAAGGAGCGATCCGGGCGGTGGTCGAACCATTGCTTCAATCGTAATCGGCCAGCCTGAAGCGCGAGCGACGGGACACGCCGACCCGTCGCTTGCGCTCCGGGCTGGCCAGAAGTAGGAGGCACGATGGCCTGGTCCACGATCAAAGGGCACGATGCCTGGGTGGCCGCCTTCGCCCGCGCCGCTGCCCGCGGCCGGCTGGCCCACGCCTACCTGCTCGTCGGCCCAAGTGGCGTTGGCAAGCGACTATTCGCCCGTCAACTCGCCAAAACGCTGCTGTGCGAAGCGCCGCCGGCCGACCGCTGGGATTCCTGCGATGCCTGCGCAGCCTGCCGTCTCGTGGACGCCGCCACCCACCCGGACCTATTCACGGTCGCGCGACCGGAGGACAAAGTCGAGTTTCCGATCAAGGTGATCCAGGACTTGTGTGACGACCTGTCGCGTAAACCGGCTCGCGGAACTCGCAAGTTTGCCATCGTGGACGACGCCGACGACTTCAACGAAGAGTCCGCCAACGCCTTCCTCAAGACGCTGGAAGAGCCACCGCCTGGCTCGATGCTCATCGTAATCGGCACCAGCTCCGAACAGCAACTGCCGACGATTCGCTCGCGCTGCCAGGTGATCCCATTCGCACCGCTCGCGCCCGATGCCGTCGCATCGCTACTCCTGGAGACCAGCGCCATCGACGCCGCACAGGCTGCGCGATTGGCCCGTACCTGCGACGGCAGTCCGGGACTGGCTCTGGAGTTGGCCACGGCTGGTCTGTGGGAGTTCCGCGATCGGTTCCTCGCCGAACTGGCCAAGCCGACGCCGGACGCCTCCTCCGTAGCCCGCGAGTTCTGGGAGTTGGTTGAGGGTGCTGGCAAGGAGTCCGGCGCCCTGCGCCGCCGG
>CAZNSL010000179.1:0-8781 GCA_964574975.1 uncultured Alcaligenaceae bacterium
TGGCCGAGGCGGCGGTGGTCGGTCGGCCGGACGAGTTGAAGGGCGAGGCGATCGCGTGCTTCGTGACGCTGAAGGCCGGCCACGAGCCGACGGACGCCCTGAAGGTGGAACTGCGCGAACACGTCGTCCGCGACATCGGAGCGCTCGCCCGACCGGACGAGGTGCGCTTCACGGACGCCCTGCCGAAGACGCGCTCCGGCAAGATCATGCGACGGCTGTTGCGCGACGTGGCCGGCGGCAAAGCGACGACGCAGGACACGACGACGCTGGAAGACCTCAGCGTGCTGGCGAAGCTGCGCGAGGAC
Source organism: uncultured Alcaligenaceae bacterium (assembly GCA_964574975.1). GTDB lineage: Bacteria > Planctomycetota > Planctomycetia > Gemmatales > Gemmataceae > JAXMAS01. Next base: position 306 of record CAZNSL010000179.1, read on the forward strand.
GAGGAGTGACGGCCTTCGGGGCGGACCGATCCGCCCCGACCAAGCCCGTTTACCAGTCCGCGCCCAGCGCCTCGCCGCTCGCCGGGGTGACGGCCGCCCAAAACGTCGCGGCTGACACCTGCGGCGAAACCGTGCGGACGCTCCCGTCGACCATCGCAACCGTCAGCCCTCCTGTGTGCGGGGCCTGGGCGATCGTCCAGTCGCAGTCCAGGGGGCGGGGGGTCAACTGGAACGTCTTCACGGGTGCCGGTTGGCCGGCGGCCGGCGGGAGAACGTCCCCGAGATCCCGGTCTGCGAACGTCGCCCGCCGCATGTGGGTCATGTCCGGGGGGCCGAAAAAAAGCCCTTCCAAGTTTTCCGTTACGTTGAACCGCCGGGCGCACTGGGCGTAGCGTTCGGCGAGTGCGATGGTCGTCGAGGTTCCGTCGGGGAACGAGGTCCGCAGGTTCGGATCACCCGCGAAGGCAATCATGTTCACCGCGTAGCTGCACGTGCCGGGATCCGTCTCGAGGTTATCCGGGAAGGCGTCGTAGCTCGGGTCGGTCGGACAGCGGTAGAGCGAAGCGGATCGGTCGATGTAGGGCACGATGACCTTCAGGAAAGGCACCGCGTCCGGCCGGGCGTTTGTGGTGATCGGGGGGGTAAAGTACCCCATCGCCGGCAGGATGCCGTCGCGGTTCGCCGCGAAGGAATGCGCGGCCAGGGCGAGTTGCTTGAGCCGGTTCGCACATTGGACCCGCAGCGCCGCGGCGCGCACGGCCTGCACGGCGGGGGCGAGTAGGCCGAGCAGCACGGCTAGAATCGCGACCACGACCAGCGTCTCGACGAGCGTGATCGCGATCCGTCGGGCGGGGGTGGGTGTCATGTCCTTGACCTCTCCGAACGGGCGAGTGCAGTCTGTCACGGAACCGTCGTGAGAGTGGAACTGAGGTTGATCGGCGTGATCGGATTCCCGCTGGCGTCGGTGCCAGTCAGATCTGCCGTGCAGAAATAATTCCCTGGTACGAGCAGAGTTGTGCCAGCGCCCAAGCCGATGCTGGACCACGTCCCCGGACCGCTGAGCGGGGTGGCGGACATTAACACTGGCGTGTAGGTCGGCGGGTTCGAGCCGGGGTCCTGCCTCCAACATTTGACCGTGACCGTGACGCGGTAGCCGGTCGGAACGGATACGCTGACGAGGGCCGTCACCGTCCGACTCGGTGCGGGCGTATAACTCGGGCCGGTCGACCAACTCATCGAGAGCGTAGGTCCCCTCGCGGCTGCAACCGAGGTGAGGGTTACGAGCGTAAATGCAATCGCGGAGTTGCGGAGATGCATGTTGATCTCCTGTTGTGAAACGTGGTGCTTCAGCCGGATCGACCGCAACCCAACGTACAGCACCTACCTGGACGGTTCAAGGGGAATGCGGACAAAGTGCTTCGGTTACCGCACGCTGATCGAAGGGCAAGGCAATGGAGCGCGGTGGGGCAAGATCATGCGGCGGCTGTTGCGCGACGTGGCCGGCGGCAAGGCGACGACGCAGGACACGACGACGCTGGAAGACCTCAGCGTGCTGGCGAAACTGCGCGAGGACGAGGAGTAGCGTACCGGCTGCCGGGCGCAGTATGCTGGGATGTCGCCGGGGAGCTAGGCCATGGACATTACGACAGAAGTTGCTGCCTCCGCCGCGCCGGCCGAACCGGTCGGCGGACTACCGCCGCCGACGCAAGCGTTACTCGATGCCAAGGCGGCGTTCGAGGCGGCCCTGCCGCGGTTACTCGTGGAGTCGCCCAGCCAGTGGGTCGCGTTCCACGGCGGCGACTTCGTTGCCGTCGCCCCGACGAAGCTGGAGCTGGTCGGGCGCTGCCTCACGGCGGGATGGCCGCGCGACGAGTTCATCGTTGCGTGGATTACCCCCGGCGACAACACCGTGGACGACTGATGCGTCTCCCGAAGGAGTACGCACCCCTGAAGGCGCGGAGTGTACCGTAAGCGCGGCGCGCCGGCGGGGGCGGGGATCGTTCCGAAAAAATAATCGCTTCGTGGGCCGGGACCCTGGAGTTCACCCAGTGTTGGACTTGCCGTAAGTCCTTGCGGTTGAGAATCCCCTGGAATTCCTGGATCGGGTGGCGCACCCCTGGGGAAGGTCCGCCCAGCTCGGGTGAATCGCCGTTAGCGGGGCCGGCCCGGCAGGAGCCGAACCGCCTGCGCCCTGGAATCGCCGTAACCCCAAGGTGGCGGCCTGATCCGGGCCTCGGCAACACTGGGTGAACTCCAGCCGGGACCAACTTGCATCCGGCGCGTCCAGCGGATACTATCGGCCTTGACTCGACTCAAGGTTCCCCGCCGATGATCCGACTCTGCCTCGTGCCGGCCCTCGCCTGCGCCCTGCTCGCTGGCTGCAACTCGCGGCCCAAAGGCACGACCGACCCGTCGGTCAAGCTGCGCCTCGAGCGGCTGCTGGCGATGTACCAACTCTACACCCGCGAGACCAAGAAGCCGCCGGCCGACGAGGCGACGTTCCGCACCTTCCTCGCCGCTTTGCCACCCGAAAAGCTCGCCACCTACAACGTCGTCATCGACGACGACCTGTTCGCGTCGCCGCGCGATGGCCAGAAGTTCGTGGTCAAGTACGGTACGCCGGTCAACCCGAGCGGCGAGGTCCGCAAGGTCGCGTGGGAGGCGGTCGGCGCGAATGGCCGGCGGTTCGTCGCCCTGTCGATGGGCTACGTCGAGGAGTATTCGGAAGCGTCGTTCCAGGAACTCAAGTGATCGAAACGAGGGGGCCACCATGTCGCGCCGTTCGCGGTCGGGCTTTACCCTGGTCGAGTTGCTGGTCGTCATCGCCATTATCGCGGTGCTGATCGGCCTCCTGTTGCCCGCGGTGCAGAAGGTCCGCGAGGCGGCCAACCGGGCCAAGTGCGCCAACAACCTCAAACAGCTTGCCCTGGCGATGCACAACCTGCACGACGCGGCCGGCCGGCTGCCGAGTTGCGGCTGGTTCGACTGGTGCAGCGGCATGCCGTCGTCGTACCCGCCGGGCGTGACGGCGGCCCAGTTGCCGCAGTTGGGCTGCTCGATGACCTACACCGAGAACGGCATCACCTACAACTCGTTCGCCGGGGCCAACGGTCTCACCGGCACCGTCTGGTCCGCGCCGCCGCGGGCCGCCGCCGGCTGGGGCTATCAGATCCTGCCGTACATCGAGCAACAGACGATCCAGAACGCGAACTCGATCGTCGCCGGGCGGAACACGCCCCTGTCCGCGTACGCCTGCCCGTCGCGGCACCTGGTCGCACAGTTCCAGGGCGGCTATTCGACCGCAGTGGGCGGCGCACCGCTCGACTACGCCGCGGCGTACTTCCCACTCCTCGGCGGCACCCGCGACATCCAACCGATCAACAACGATCCGCTCAAGGCGTTCCGCAACGGCGTCCTGCTGCCGTCGGAGCCGCGAGCCGCCCGCGGTATGACGGACAACCCGTGCAAGCTGCCCGACATCAGCGACGGCACCTCGAACACGCTGCTCTTGGGCGAGAAATGGATTCGACCCGACCAGTACGACGGCGGGACGTGGAACGACGACCACGGCATCATGAGCGGGCTGGACCAGGACGGGCTTCGCATCGGCGACCGGCGGCCGACGCCGGACACGAACGGGAACGTCGCGCCCGGCGACAACAACCCCTGCTGCGACTGGTGGCGCGACCCGGACACGCGGCTGCCGTCCCCGCGCCTCGGCAGCCGCTTCGGCGGGGCGCACCCCGGGACGATGATGTCCGTGTTCTGCGACGGTGGCGTGCGACCGATCGCCTTCAACATCACCGACGCGGTGTTCGCCGCCGCGTGCAACCGCCGCGACGGGGTGACGTACACGCTGCCGTAAGCGGGCGGGCGTCCCACCCAGCGCCTGCGACGCCGCAAGCCGAGTCTTCGAGGCGAGCGCTGATGCCAAGCGCTCGCCTCGAAGACACGGCTCGCGGCGTCACCGCGCCGGTTTTCTGAAACCCTTCCCCCACCAGATCGAGTACAATCGGGCACAGATTCGTCGCCGCGCGGAGACACGCTATGTGCCGCACGATCGCTGCCCTATTCCTCGTGGCCGCGTCCGCATCCGCGGCCGACGACCCGCTGCGGCTCGTACCCAAACAGGCCGACTTCGCCCTGCGCGTCGATTCGCCGCGCCAGCTCATCGAGCGCGTCGGCGCGCTCGAACCGCTCCGAGCGCTCACCCGGTTCTCGGCCGTGCGCGAGTCGCTCGAATCGACCAATACCCGCCGCGCTCGCCAGTTCCTCGCCTACTACGAGAAGGAACTCGGCATGCCCTGGCCGGAACTCCTCGACAAGCTCGCCGGCGGCGGAGTCGTCCTCGCCGGCAAGTTCGACAACAACAAGACGCCGGGCCTGTTGATCGTGCAAGGCACCGACGCCGAGGTCGCGCGCAAGACGCTCGAGATCGCCCGCGGCATCCTGGAGCGCGAACTGTCGCAGCGCGAGGACGGCGGCAAGGTCGAAGCGAAGGCGTACCGCGGCGTCGAGGTCGTGCAGGCCGGTAAGGACCTGTGCTTCGCACAGATCGGCGCGGCCATTGCCGTCTCGAACAAGCCGGAGGCCATCAAGCTCGCCATCGACCTGTCGCACGACGGGCCAGCCGGGAGCCTCGCGGCGCTGCCGGAACCGACCGCGGCTCGCAAGCTCGTGCCGGCCGACGCGCTGGCCACGCTCTGGGTCAGCCTCGAAGCGGCGCAGAAGTCGGAACAGGGCAAGGTTGCCCTCGCCGAACAGAAGAGCGACATCATCCAGGTACTCATCGGCGGCGGTTTCCTCGACATCCTCGGCCGGTCGAAGTTCCTGGCCGCGGGGCTGACCGCGCAGAAGGACGGCATGACTCTGACCGTCCGTGCCCCCAAGGGCCGCGACGCCTCGCCCAAGGGCATCGGCGTCCACCTCGCCCCCGGCGGCCAACCCGGCTGCCTGCCGCTTTTGGAGCCGGCCAACGTCCTGTACTCGACCAGCTTCTACCTCGACCTCGGCACGCTGTGGAAGCAACGCGAGACGCTCCTGACCGACGGCGTGCGCAAGGAGTTGGAGAACGCCGAGAAACAGGCCGGCCGCTTCCTCGCCGGCCGCAAGCTCAGCGAACTCCTGACCGCCTCCGGGGCGTACCACCGCTTCGTGGCCGTCGCCCAGCCCGAGACCGGTTACGCCAAGTACCCGGAGCAGACGATCCCCGCGTTCGCCTTCTGCTCGACGTTCCGCGACCCGGCGTTCCCGAAAGCGATGGAAGCAGTCCTGCGGGCGACGGCGCTGGTCGGCGGAGCGCAGTTCAAGCTCAAGATGATCGACGAGGACGTGGACGGCGTGAAGCTGGTCGGCTACCGCTTCCCCGAAACGAAGGCGATGATGGCCCCCGGCGGCGGCGACGCGTACCTGCGCTTCAACTACAGCCCATGCTTCGCCACCGTGGGCGACCAGTTCTTCGCGGCCTCGACGATGGAACTGGGCCGAACGATGATCGCGGAACTGAAGAAGTCGCCGCCGTCGGCTGCCCCGGCGACGACGGTCGGATCGCGGAGTCGGATTTACGCGGCCGGCGGCGCGGCCGTGGCCAAGGCATTCGAGGAGACGCTGACGACGCAGGCGATCCTCGACCGGGCCATCGCCCACGAGGACGCCAAGCGCGAGGTCGCCGGTCTGATCGAGTGGCTGAAGGCGCTCGGTACGGTCAGCCCGGGGGCCGACTCCCGGCCGCGCGAGTCCCTTTCCGACGTCAATTGGTCCCTTCGCGGCCGGCGTTAGCCGGCTGCGCGTTCGCGGAACTCAGCCGGCTCACGCCGGCCGCTCAGGGGTACACGTTTCGAGGTGTTACGCATGTCCCTCACCAACGATCCGCGCCAAGCCTGGGCACCCTACAAGCCCTCGTCCGACAACCCCTGGGACTTGCGCAAAGTCGGCCACCTGTACCGCCGAGCCGGCTTCGGCGCGACCTGGCCCGAACTCCAGGCCGGACTCGACGCCGGCCCGGAGAAGCTCGTCGAGGCGTTCCTCGCCGGCGGTCCCGATGGCCCGCCGTTCCCGGACAGCATTCGCAAGGGCAACGCCGGCAACCAACTGCCGGCCTGGTGGCTCGTCCGCCTGCGCGAGACGAAGAACCCGTTGCGCGAGAAGATGACGCTCTTCTGGCACAACCACTTCGCCACCAGCAACGCCAAGGTGCAGAACGCCGGTGCCATGATCGGCATGTACCAACTGCTGCACGAGCACGCCCTCGGCGACTTCCGAGCGATGCTCTACGCCATCTCGAAAGACCCCGCGATGCTGGTCTGGCTCGACACCAACCAGTCGACCAAGGGCATGCCCAACGAGAACTACGCCCGCGAACTGATGGAGCTGTTCAGCCTCGGCCTGGGCAACTACACGGAGAACGACATCCGCGAAGCGGCGCGAGCGTTCACCGGCTGGGACGTGCGCGATGGCCGGGCCGTCTTCCTGCGCCAGCGGCACGACGGCACCGACAAGACCGTCTTCGGCAAGCGCGATGCCTTCCAGTCGACCGACATCGTCAAGATGTGCCTGGAGAAAGACTGCTGCCCGCACTTCATCGCCCGCAAGCTGTACCGCTTCTTCGTCAGCGAGACGGCCCAGCCGTCGAAGGTACTGCTCGCCCCGCTCGCGGAACAACTGGCGAAGGCCGACTTCAACGTCGGGCCGGTGGTCGCCACGATCCTGCGCTCGAACCTGTTCTACGCGCCGGAGGCGTACCGCACCCGCGTGAAGGCCCCGGTCGATTTCGCCATGACCATCGTTCGCGGCCTCGAAGGCAACGTGCCGGCGTCGGCGCTCGCGCTCGCGTTGGAGGGGCTGGGCCAAAAGCTGTTCTACCCGCCGAGCGTCAAGGGCTGGGACGGCGGCCCGACCTGGCTCAACGCGACGACTCTGCTCTTCCGCCAGAACCTGGCCCTCGGGTTGACCAGCACGACCGACCCGCGCTTCAACAGCCGCACCGACCCGGCCGCGCTCGCTCGCAAGTACGCGAAGGGCACGGACGAGGAAGTGGTGGCGTTCTTCCTCGACCTGTTCCTGCAGGGCGACGTGCCGCCGGCGTCGCGGGCGCGGGTGCAGGACTACCTCGCCAAGGCGCGGTCGCAGCCGGCGAGCGCCTACGACGCCGACGACTTCGCCGCCAGCCACCCGGTACGCACGGCGTGCTACCTGGTGCTGTCGCTGCCGGAGTTTCAGTTAGATTGATGACGGACGACGCCCGCAAACGCCCGTAGGGTGGGACGAGTGGAGCGAGTCCCACCGCAAAGACTCAGCCGCGATTCGTTCGCGGTGGGACTCGCTCCACTCGTCCCACCCTACGGGTCACTCTGGAGATTCGTGATGTCCCCGACGCGCCGCGACTTCCTCAAGGGTTCGTCCCTGATCGCCACGGGCCTGACCGTGCCGACCTTCCTGGCGCGCACGGCCCTCGCCGCGCCGAATTCCGGCAAGCCCGGCGCGAAGGACACCGTCCTCGTCGTCGTGCAACTGACCGGCGGCAACGACGGCCTCAACACCGTCATCCCCTTCAACGATCCCGACTACAAGAAGCACCGCCCGACCATCGCCATCGACAAGAACCAGGTCCTCAAGCTCAACGACAAGGTTGGCCTGCACCCCGCCATGGACGGGCTGGCCAAGCTGCACGAACAGTCGAGCCTGTGCGTCGTGCAGGGCGTCGGCTACCCGAACCCGGACCGGTCGCACTTCGAGAGCATGGACATCTGGCAACTCGCCGACCCCGGCCGCGCCCAGACCACCGGCTGGCTCGGCCGCACCATCCCGGCGATGCGCGCCCGCGAGGCCGGCGTGCCCGGCATGTTCGTCGGTCAGGACCGGCTGCCGGTCGCGCTCAACGGCGCCGACGGCGGCGTCATCAGTCTCGCCGACCGCGCCAGCTTCCGGCTGCAACTCACGGGGAATGCCGCGCCGCGCCGCCGGCTCATCGAGGAACTCAACGGCGACACCGACGGCGGCGAACTGACCGCGTTCGTGCGGCGCCGGCAACTCCAGACGTACACGAGCCTTCAGAAGATCGAGGACGCACTGCGCGAACGGCAGCCGACGAACCGACCGCCCGAGGGCCGGGCTGGCACGTTCCCGCAGCCGGGGGGGAACGAACTCGCGCTCCTGAGCGGCAAGCTGAGCCTGATCGCTCGGCTCATCCAACAGGGGCTCGGCACGCGCATCTACTACGCCTCACTCGCCGGGTTCGACACGCACTCGTCGCAGGCCGACATGCACGCCGACCTGATGGGCGAGCTGTCGGTCGCGGTCGGGCTGTTCTTCGGCCAACTCGGCGGCGAGGCGTCGCGGGTGGTGCTGATGACGTACTCGGAGTTCGGCCGGCGGGTGAAGCAGAACGGCAGCCGCGGCACCGACCACGGCGCCGGCTCGAACCTGTTCGTCGTCGGGCCGAAGGTCGCCGGCGGGCTCGTCGGCCGGCACCCCAAGC
>CAZNSL010000180.1:0-8764 GCA_964574975.1 uncultured Alcaligenaceae bacterium
GGTATGTCCTACACCGGCGGCTACGTGCCCGAGCGCGCCGGCACGGTGGTGGTGGACACCTCGCGACTCGACCGCATCGTCGAGATCAGCGCCGACGACCTCTACATCACGGTCGAGGCCGGGGTCACCTGGAAGCGCATCTACGAGGCGCTGAAGCCCTTGGGGCTGCGGCTGCCGTTCTTCGGCACGTTCTCGGGCGCGCAGGCGACGGTGGGCGGCGGGCTTTCCAACGGCGCACTGTTCCACGGCACTGCGCGGTACGGAACCGCGGCGGATTGCGTGCTCGGACTGGAAGTGGCCCTCGCAGACGGCAGCCTGCTACGCACGGGACAGGCTGGATTCCGCAACGTCGCGAAGCCGTTCTACCGCACCTACGGTCCCGACCTCACCGGGCTCTTTTGCCACGATTGCGGTGTGCTCGGCGTGAAGACGCTGGCCACGTTCCGCCTGATCCGCGCACCGGCGCACACCGGCTTCGCATCGTTCATCTTCTCGGCGCCGAGCTTCGTCGACGGCATGAAGGCCGTGGGTCGCGCGCTATCGGAAGTGGCGCGCACGGGCGCCGCCGAGGAAGCGTACGTGTTCGATCCGGAGTCGACGCGCAAGAACCTCGAGTCGCACAACCTGCTGAAGGACGTGAAGACGCTGGCCAACGTCGTGCGCCAGGGATCGTCGTTCCTGAAGGGGCTGCGGGACGGCGCGCAGCTGATCGCGGCGGGCCGCGATTTCATCCCGGCCGATGCATTCTCGCTGCACGTGGTGTGCACGGGTCGCACGGAGGCTGCGCTCGAAGCGGACCTCGCCGCGGTGCGCGAGGCCTGCGAGCGGCTCGGCGGCAAGGAGATCCCGAACTCGATCCCCAAGGCGGTGCGGGCCGACCCGTTCCCGTCGCTCGACGGCGTGCTCGGACCGAACGGCGATCGCTGGGCGGCGCTCAATGCGAAGGTCGCGCATACCGACGCCGCACGGATCATCGATGCCGCCGCGGCGGCGCTGAAGCCCTATGAAGCCGAGATGCAGGCCAAGGGAATCTGGATGAGCCACCTGCTGATCGCGATCGGCAGCAGTGCCTTCAGCTTCGAGCCGGTGTTCCACTGGTACGACGAGTGGCTGCCGATGCACGAGCGCATGCCGGCGCCCGAGGTGCTGGCGAAGTTCAAGCGGCCGGCCCCCAACCAGGCCGGTCGCGAACTGGTGGAGCGCCTGCGCGGAGTGCTGGTGCAGCTGTTCTCCGACCTTGGCGCATCGTCGAACCAGATCGGCAAGACCTACCCGTACATGCAGTCCCTCGAACCGCGCACGGCGCAGTTCATCGAGGGACTGAAGGGCCTGGCCGATCCGCGCCGCGCCATGAATCCGGGCGGGCTCGGACTGCGCTGAAGAGGGGTCAGGCCTCGGCGGCCACGAGCCGCGGTGCGCCTGCGTGGGCCATCTGGCCTTGCGGGCCGTAGACCCGCGGGCCAGGCCGCTGGCCCGTGAGTACCTCGAGCATGCCCTCGACGCGGTTCATCCGGGCCGCGACCAGGGCGCCATTGCGATCATTGGCCAGCCGACAGCGACGCGCGGCCTCGGCACAGGAGAGCCAGCGACTGCGCAGGCTCCTTTCGGGATCGCAGGTCGCCAGCAGGGCCTCGAGGCCCGCGTTGTCGGGGCGCTGGCCGAGCATCCGCAGCAGGCCGCGGCGCTCGTCCTGGATTCGCAGCAGTTCGCCCATCCTCGCCTGGCGCTCCACGCAGGCAGTCTCGAGCGCCTCCGGGCTGTCGTTGCGGACGAGGATCTCGTGTTCGCGCGCGAGCAGGCGGTCCAGGTCCGCCAGGACGCTGGCTTCCACCTCGAGCAGGCGGGCGAGGGACTCGCGGGTCAGGCTGGGGTCCACGTCTTACTTCTCGCCACCGCCGGCGCGTTCGAGGTCGTAGTCCATGCGTAGCAGCTTGTCGGCCACCTTCTGGGAGTCGACCTGGTAGCGCCCCTGCTCGATGGCGAGCGAGGCGGCGGCGACGCGGGCGTCGTCGACGACCGGCAGGGCAGCAATGGTCTTCTCCAGCGTCGCCAGCTGGCGGGCGCCGTCGGTGATGCTGACGTCGGGGCTGCCTACTGCGGCGCCGGCCGGGTCCTCGCCCGTCGCGATGTCGCGCACGCGGGCCACGGGCTGGCCCCCCGAAACGCCGACTGGGCGCGCATCGACGCCGTTGATCTTGGTGTTCATGGTCGAAACCTCTGCACCTGCTGCCTGACTATCGGCAGGCTGGGAAAGAACTTTAGGCCCAAGTTGGGTTGGACGGGCGACATCATGGGTCGACGGTAACCACGCCACTGCTATCGGCACGCCCCTCGACGACCTTGAGCGAATTCACGTTCTGGACGCGGAGGCGGCCACCGGGTGCCGCGTCCGCCAGGGCACGGCCCGGTGCCCGGATCTCCATCCCGCCCTGGCGTGCCACCAGCGTGACGGCTTCGCCCTTCTGGACGATGGGGTCGGGCGCGAGCTGCGCACGCAGCAAAGGCGTGGCGGCAGCCAGCGGGCGTATCAGGTGCATACCCTCGATCTCTTCGAGAGATGTTACATAATTCTCTGATATACCTGGAACTACAAGAGATGATGCCGCGAGATCCGCGGGCCCCGGGCGGTCACCCCGGGACAGGGCTCGCGTGGCTGTCAGGACCGTGGTCTCGGACTCGACCGTCACCGGAACCCAGGTACTCCAGCGGACTGGACCCGAACAACGTACCGCCACCAGTTGCCGGGCGCCGACGCCGCCGACAAGAGGATCGGCGGCGAGGTGAGCATCGCATCGGACGAGGCGCAGGCGCGGATCCGGGGCGCGGGCGGTGATGCGGAGTTTCGCGGCCACGTCGGCAGGCTGCTGGTCGCCTGTCGGGGCCCGTGGGCGGCGAGGCAGCGCGTCGCGAACCGCCGCCTCGGCGCAACGCTGGATGGCCGAGAGGGGCTGCACCGGCTGAGTCGCCGCGGTCCCGGCTCGCAGCGACGGTGAAGTCGCCGCGACCAGCACCACGGCGATGGCGAGCGGCGCGACACTCCGGGCGGCACGCGGCTCGTGCGGGGCTGGGGTCCATTGGCACATGCCGGGAAAGTAGCAAGGGTCGTGCCATTGACCGGGGCGTCTAAAGTCCGACGCCTTGGCGCCGATACCGCTATTGAGTCTGTGCGTCGAGCTGCAGGCGGTTGCCGCGCGCGGCAATGCACGGCCTGCCCGGCGGCACTGCGTCACGCTCCAGCGTGCTGCCCACCGCAGTTATCGCGGCCAGAGGCGTATACCACCTACTGGCACGGCACTTGCTACCTCCCGACCGAGACGGAATTCCGTCGGAGGTGCCCACAGTGCTCGATCTCAACGCCAGCCTTGGAGTGCATGCGGACGCGCTGCGCCTGCGTTCGCAGCGCGCCGAACTGATCGCCAACAACCTCGCGAACGCGGATACGCCCAACTTCAAGGCGCGTGACCTCGACTTCCGCGCGGCGCTCGCCGCCTCCGGCTATTCAGACGCCGCCGGCGGCCTGGCGCTGAGCACGACGCAGGGCCGGCACGTGGCGACGCCCGGCGCGAGTGCCGGACCCGACGGTGCGCTGCGCTACCGCCAGCCGCTCGCGCCATCGCTCGACGGCAACACCGTCGACGTGCAGGTGGAGCAGGCGTCGTTCGCCGAGAACGCCGTGCGCTACCAGGCGACGCTCACCTTCATCAACTCGAAGCTGCGCGGCCTCATGACCGCGATCACCGGCCAGTAATCGGAGCTCCCGCGCATGTCCACTTTCAAGGTGTTCGATATCGCCGGTTCCGGCATGGCGGCCCAATCGGTCCGGATCAATACGGTCGCGAGCAATCTCGCCAACGCCAACAGCCTGAGCGGCGACCCGACCAAGGTCTATCGCGCCCGCCACCCCGTGTTCGAGGCGGTCAAGGGCGCCGTGACCGGCGCGGCAGGCGGCGCCAGCCAGGAAGCGAATGCCGCGGTGCGCGTCGCCGGCATCGTCGAGGCGGATGCGCCGGCGAGCGCCCGGTACGAGCCCGGCAATCCTCTGGCGGACTCCAATGGGTACGTGTATGCGCCCAACGTCAACGTGGTCGAGGAGATGGTCGACATGATCTCGGCGTCGCGCTCCTACCAGAACAATGTCGAGGTGATGAACACCTCGAAGGACATGTTGCTCGCCACGCTGCGGCTCGGCCAGGCCTGACGCGCGATACGTGAACAGGGAGTAGCAGGACATGTCCATCGCCTCGATCGCCTCATCCACCGCCACCGACGCCTTGCGCAGCCGTGGCGCGTCATCGGCCTCCGGCGCACCCAAGGCCGAACTCGGCCAGGATGCGTTCCTGACGCTGATGCTGGCGCAGTTGCGCAACCAGGATCCCCTCAAGCCGCTCGAGCCGCAGGAATTCCTCGGCCAGCTGGCGCAGTTCAGCTCGGTGACCGGCATCCAGGGCATGAAGGACTCGGTTGCCGAGCTCGCCGGATCGCTTCGCTCCTCGCAGGTGCTCGAGGGCGCGACGCTCGTCGGCCGCAGCGTGCTCGCGGTCGGCAAAGCCGCCCAGCTGGAGGCCACCGGCGGCGTCAGCGGCGCGGTCACGACGCCGGAAGGCGCGACCAGCATCGACGTCACCATCAAGGACGCCTCCGGCGCGCTGGTGCGCCAGTTCAGTGTCGCGCCGCAGTCCGGCAATACGGCGTTCGCCTGGGACGGCACCGACTCGCGCGGCAGCCGTGCGGCCTCCGGCGCGTATCGCATAGACGTGGCCGCCCGCGTCGGTGGCGCCACCGAATCGCTGGAGACGATGCTGCAGCGCCGCGTCGAGAGCGTGACGCTCGACCCGAACACCAGTTCCCTGTCGCTGAACACCAGCGCCGGGGCCATCGCACTCGCCGACGTGCGCCGGATCATGTGATCCGCGGCACGACCACCGCCATTCCGACAGGAGAGACACGATGTCCTTTCGTACCGCGATTTCAGGGCTGAACGCCGCCACGGCCGACCTCGCCGTCACGGCGAACAATATCGCCAACACCAGCACCACCGGGTTCAAGGGTTCGCGCGTGCAGTTCGCGGAGCTGTTCGCGGTCTCGGCGACCGGCACCAGCAACACCCAGGCCGGCAACGGCGTGCGGGTCGCCGACGTCGCGCAGCAGTTCACCCAGGGTAACATCGACTTCACCGACAACAGCCTCGACATGGCGATCAGCGGCGAGGGCTTCTTCATCCTCAGCGACGCGGGCGCGCAGGTGTACAGCCGCGCCGGCGCCTTCCAGGTCGATCGCGACGGCTATGTCGTCAACTCGCGCAACCAGCGCCTGCAGGCTTTCCCGCCGACGCCGCAAGGCTCGTTCAACACGGGCGCGCTCCAGGACTTGCGCCTGGTGACCGGCGAGAGCCCGCCGACGGCGACCGAGAACGTCGAGGTGGTGCTGAACCTGCCTTCCAACGCGACCACGCCGACCGTCGGCACGTTCAATCCGGCCGACCCGGACAGCTACACGCACTCGACCTCGATGACGGTGTACGACTCGCTGGGAGCGGCGCATACGGCGACGGTCTACTTCAACAAGGAGGCTGCGGCCAACACCTGGTCCCAGCGCCTGTACGTCGACGGCAATGCGGTCGGTACCGCGCAGACACTGGTGTACTCGAGCACGGGCGTCCTGCAGACGCCGGCGGGCGGGCAGATCACCTTCCCGGCCTACACGCCGGCGACCGGCTCGGCGCCGATGGCGCTGACCTACGACTTCGGCGCCACGACGCAGTACGGCCAGAATTTCACGGTCAACTCGGTCACGCAGGACGGCTACACGACCGGTCGCCTGATCGGCATAGACACCGACAACACCGGCGTGGTGCAGGCGCGCTTCACCAACGGTCGATCGCTGTCGCTCGGCCAGGTCGCCATGGCGCAGTTCGCGAATCCCAACGGACTGCAGCAGCTCGGCGACACCAACTGGTCGGAGACCTTCGGCTCCGGCCAGGCACTCAAGGGCTCGGCCGGAACCGCAGGCCTCGGCATGATCCAGGCGGGCGCGCTGGAGGCCTCGAACGTCGACATCACCTCGCAGCTGGTGCAGATGATCACTGCACAGCGCAACTTCCAGGCGAGCGCGCAGATGATCCAGACGAACGACTCGATCACGCAGACCGTGATCAACATCCGCTGATCGGACTGAGGACGCGCGGCGATGGACAAGTCGATCTACGTGGCGATGACGGGTGCGAAGGAAGTCCTGCGCGCCCAGACGGCGAACAACCACAACCTCGCCAACGCGACCACGACGGGCTTCCGCGCGGACCTGGCGGCGTTCATGAGCCGTGCCGTGGAGGGTCCCGGCTACGCCTCCCGCGCGTATGCCACGACTTCGACGCTCGGCTGGAGCCACGACGGGGGCTCGATCGTCGCCACGGGCCGCGACCTCGACGTCGCGGTCAACGGCGATGGCTGGCTCGCTGTGCAGGGCCCGGACGGCCGCGAGGCGTACACGCGTGCCGGCGACCTGCACGTCGACGTCAGTGGCCAGTTGCTGACCGCGTCGGGCCTGCCGGTCATGGGTGACAGCGGTCCGCTCAGCGTGCCGCCGAACACCTCGTTGACGATCGGTACCGACGGTTCGGTGTCGATCGTGCCGGTGGGGCAGGGCCCGGAGACCGTCTCCACCGTCGGCCGCATCAAGCTCGTCAACCCGCCGGCGGAATCGCTGGAGCGCGGCAGCGACGGCCTGTTCCGGCAGAAGGACGGCCAGGATGCCGCACCCGACGCCGCGGTCCGGCTCGCGACCGGCGCGCTGGAGTCGAGCAACGTCAACGCGGCGAGCGCGATGGTCAACATGATCGAGCTCGCCCGGCAGTTCGACCTGCAGATGAAGTCGATCCGCACGGCGGAGGACGACGCTCGCTCCTCCGCCTCGCTGTTGCGGATGGGCTGAGCGCGTCACCCAGGAACAACAGGACTCTGAGAGGACCTCCACATGGATCCAGCACTCTGGGCCGCGAAGACCGGCCTCGACGCCCAACAGACCCGGATGGCCGTGACGGCGAACAATCTCGCCAACGTCAGCACCACCGGCTTCAAGCGCGGCCGCGCCGTGTTCGAGGACCTGCTCTACCAGAACCTGCGGCAGGTCGGCGCCGCTGGAACGCAGGACACGCAATTGCCCTCCGGCCTGTTGCTGGGGACGGGCACGCGCGTCGTGGCCACCGAGAAGCTGCACACGCAGGGCAACATGCAGGTGACCGGAAACTCGCTCGACCTCGCGATCGCGGGCCGGGGCTTCTTCCAGGTGCTGCTGCCCGACGGCACCACCGGCTACACGCGTGACGGCAGCTTCCAGGTGAATGCGCAGGGCGAGCTGGTGACTTCCTCCGGCTACACGGTGCAGCCGAGCATCACGATCCCGAACGGTGCCCAATCGGTGACCATCGGCACCGACGGCGTCGTGACGGTGCAGCTCGCCGGCCAGTCGGCGCCCACCCAGGTCGGCAGCATCCAGCTGGTCGATTTCATCAACACCGCGGGCCTGCAGCCGCGAGGCGAGAACCTCCTGCTGGAGTCGGCCTCGAGCGGCCCGGCGCAGGCCGGCACGCCCGGACTCAACGGACTCGGCACGGTCCAGCAGGGATCCCTGGAAGCCTCGAACGTCAACGTCGTGGAAGAGCTGGTGTCGATGATCGAGACACAGCGCGCCTACGAGATGAACTCGAAGGCGATCTCGACCACCGACCAGATGCTCGAGAACCTGACCAACCGACTCTGAGGCATTGCACCCAAAATGATCCGCTTTATCGACCGCGTGCTTCCGAGGATCGGCTTCCCCCTGCTGCTTGTCGCGGCGGCGGCATCGAGCGGCTGCGCGGGCATGGGCGGCGCGCCGGACTCCTACGAGCCGACGCTGCCGGAGCTCGCCTCGGCACCGCCCTCCGGCAATGGCGCGATCTACCAGGCGGGATACGACGTTCCGCTGTTCGAGAACTCCACCGCCCGCCGCGTGGGCGACATCCTGACCGTGCGCCTGGTGGAGAGCACGAATGCCTCCAAGAGCTCCAGCACCTCGACCAAGAAGGCCACCGACGTGACCCTGCCGGGCCCGACGATCGGCGGCCGGCCCGTGACGGTCGGCGGCACGGAGATCCTCAAGGGTGGCATGACCAACGACTCCAGCTTCGACGGCGAGGGTTCCAGCAGCCAGAGCAACCGGCTCAATGGCGACATCACGGTGACGATCGCGCGCCGCCTGCCGAACGGCACGCTGCTGGTGCGCGGCGAGAAGTGGATCACGATCAACCAGGGGCGCGAGTTCGTACGCATCAGCGGGCTGGTGCGGCAGATAGACATCGAGCCCGACAACACCGTGCCGTCGTCGAAGGTGGCGAATGCGTCGATCACCTACGCGGGACGGGGCGCACTCGCCGACGCCAATGCGCCGAGCTGGCTCGCGCGCTTCTTCATGTCGCCCAAGTTGCCGTTCTGAGGTCTCGCAGATGAAGCACATTGCCCTCCTGCTGAGCCTCACCCTGGTGGCAGTGCCAGGTCTCGCCGCCGGTGCGACGACGCCGGCCGGCAGCACCGCGGCGACCACCATGCCGCGTGAACGCGTCAAGGACCTGGCCTCGGTCTCGGGCGTACGCCACAACCAGCTGGTCGGCTACGGCCTGGTGGTAGGCCTCGACGGCACCGGCGACCAGACCAGCCAGGCGCCGTTCACCGTCCAGAGCATCAAGAACATGCTGGCGCGCTTCGGCGTGACCATACCGCCGAACGTCAAT
>CAZNSL010000181.1:0-3962 GCA_964574975.1 uncultured Alcaligenaceae bacterium
TGAGTTCTGCTTATTTCTTCTCGTCGGCCTTCTTCGGCTCCGCCTTGGTGGGCGGAGACTCATTCTGGCCGCCGAGGTTCTTGAAGTAGCCCTTCGCCATTTCGCGGGCGGCTTTCGGGATGCGCTGCACCTCGATCGCGTCCGGAGCCTCTTGCGCGGCCTGTTGGATGTCGCCGACGAGGTCCACGCCTGGCTTCTTCTTAAACGCCTGGCCGGGGGCGTAGCCGTCGAACACCTTTTTGCCCTTCGGGTTGAACTGGCCGGCCACCCGGGCGTCGAACGACTTCGTCTTACCTTGCTCGTCTTCGCCACGGCGGCCGGCACCGCCCTCGGCCGCGCCCTTGCCGTAATCCTTGCGGCCCGGCTTGCTGCGGCGCTGGCCTTCGCCGTCGCCCTCGCACTCGCCTTCACCCAGGCACTGGCCTTCGCACTGGTCGCAGGCCTTGCACAGAGAGTCCTTCGCGTCCTTCAACTTCTGAAGCTGATCCTTGAGGTCTTCGAGTTCGGCCGTCTCCAGGTCCATCTTGCCGATCTGGTCGGCAGCCTCGCCGAGATTGCGACCGGCCTGGCCCGTGTCGCCGGCCTGCATGCACTTCTGGCATTGGCCGAGCTTCGATGCCAGCTTCTTGAGGTCCTGGAGTTTCTCGTTGTCCTTCTTGAGCTGGTCCAACTCGCGCTTCAGCGATTCGGGGTCGAGCTTGCCCTCCTGGGCCAGCTTCTTGAGCTGGTTCTCCTTGTCCTTCTGCTCGGCGACCTTGTCCAGCTTCTTGGCCAGGTCCTCGAGTTGCTTATTGAGCTTCTCCTTGTCCTTCTCGCTCATCTCGTTGTTGGCGAGCTTCTTGGCGAGTTGGTCGAGTTCCTTCTTGGCCTTTTCGAGGTCGCCCTCGGAGAGCGCTTTGGTCAGGTCCTTGGCGGGGCCGTCCTTCGGCACGTCATTGGGCATCATGCCGTCCTTAGACTGGAGTTGCTGTTGGAGCATGCGCGCCTTCTCGGTGCGGTCGCGCTCGAGCTTTTTGATCTCCTCCTCCAGCGGCGACATCTCCTTGATCCGCTCGCGCATCTGCTTGGTGTTGTCGCGCGGTTGCTTGGCGAGTTCTTCGAGCTTGGCTTCAAGCCGCTTGAGGTCTTCCGATTTCACGCGGTCGGTCGGCTTATCCGGCGTCCGCGGCTTCTTGGCCAACTCCTCGAACTTCTTAGCGATGTCTTGCTTGTTCGCGGCCGACAGCGGTTTCTCGGTCGTTGTGGCGGTCGCGGTCGGGAAACTGGGGTTGTAGAAGAAGGCAACGGCGGCAACCCCAGCGGCAGCGACTGGCACCAGCGACGATGCCCGCGGCAGGCCGACCGGGAACTTTTCGGCGACCTTCAAGTCCTTGACCTTGGCGATGGCATCGGCCAAAAGTGCTTGCCCGGCCGGCGAGGCGGCGTCCGCGGCGGAAAGTCCGCACGCCGTCACGGCCCGTTCGCGCAGGTTGAACTCGCTGTCGAGAGATAGGGCCGACTGCGTCGTGGACGGCGATTTGCGGATCGCTTGCACGACGGCGACGAGCGTCATCACCGCCGCGCATCCGCCGAGGACGGCCCAGCGCAGCCACAGAGCGGGTGCAGTGACGGCAAACGGCTCGGCGAGCATCCAGGCGGCCGTCAGCACCAGGGCGACGGTCCAGCCGACAGCCAGTTCGCCGAGCAACCCCTGGAGGAACAGCCGGCGACCAACGCGGGCCACCTGGCGGTCGATCGTCGTGCGCGCGGTTTCGAGCATGGTTCGCCCCTTGCGGACGGACTCGGACCAGTCATCCCATTATCCGCCAAATCCGACGGATTACAACTGTTATTCGTTTGCTCCACACGACTTTTGTCGTCGCGGATCGCCAGTCGCAAAGACTTCGCCTTGCTGCCCCTGCAATGACCCACTAGACTGCGCTGTTTACGGCATCGCTTGCGCAGATGCCCCACCGACGGCCCTCGGATGCAGCAATACCTCATGGCGACGCGCAACGCAGCGACCGGCCCACCCCCCGCCTACGACCCGACGAACCCATTCATCGTCCAGAGCGACCGCTCGATTCTCGTCGAGGTCGATAACCCGAAATATGCAGCCGCGCGCGACGCTTTAGCCCCGTTCGCCGAGTTGGAGAAGTCGCCCGAACACATTCACACGTACCGAATTACGCCACTGTCGCTGTGGAATGCCGCCGCCGCCGGCATGACCGCCGACCAGATGATTGACGTGCTGGCGCGGTACAGCAAGTTCCCGCTACCGGGCAACCTCGCGGTCGATCTCGCCGAACTCGCCGGTCGTTATGGTCGCATCCAACTGGTGCGCGATGGCGACCGTCTGCGGCTCATCTGTACCGATGCGCCGTTGCTCGAAGAATTGGTACGGCAACCGAAGATCCGACAGTACCTTGGCGACCAGATCGAGGCGTCGAGTTACGCCGTCGAGCCGAAGTACCGCGGCGTCCTGAAGCTTGCCCTGATTGCCGTCGGCTACCCGGCGGAGGATCTGGCCGGCTATACCGAAGGCGCGCCGTTGGCGATCCAACTGCGGAAGACCGCGCGTTCGGGATTGCCGTTCGTCGTCCGCGATTACCAGCGAGCATCGGCCGACACGTTCTACGCTGGCGGCGACGTCCGCGGCGGCTCCGGCGTCATCGTCCTGCCGTGCGGGGCCGGCAAGACCATCGTCGGCATCGCGGCAATGGCCCTCACCGGCCGGAACACGCTCGTATTGACGACGAGCATCACGGCCGTCAAACAGTGGCGGCGCGAAATCCTCGACAAGACCGACCTCAAGGAGGACCAGGTCTCCGAGTACACCGGCGAGGTCAAGGAGATCGGCCCCGTCACGATTGCGACGTATCAGATTCTCACTTATCGGCCGGACAAGTCGGAGGAGTTCCCGCACTTCAAGCTGTTCGAGGAACGCGACTGGGGCCTGATCGTTTACGACGAGGTCCACCTGCTGCCAGCCCCGGTGTTCCGCGTCACGGCCCAGATACAGGCCCGTCGCCGTCTCGGCCTGACGGCGACCTTGGTGCGCGAGGACGGCCGCGAGGGCGATGTCTTCAGCCTGATCGGCCCGAAGAAGTACGACGTGCCGTGGCGCGAGTTGGAGTCGCGCGGCTGGATTGCCGAGGCGAGTTGCACCGAGGTACGCGTCGCGCTGCTGCCGGAACACCGCATGGAGTACGCGGTCGCCGAGTGGCGGGCGAAATACCGGCTCGCGAGCGAGAACGAAGCGAAGGACCGGGTCGTGCGACAACTCGTCCACAACTACCGCGAGCAGCGCGTGCTGGTCATTGGGCAGTACCTGAAGCAACTGCGGCGGTTGAGCAAGGAACTCGACATGCCGCTCATCACCGGCGCAACGCCGAGCGCGGAACGCGAGGACCTTTACAACAAATTCCGCACTGGCGATGTGCGTCACCTGATTCTGTCGAAGGTCGGCAACTTCGCCATCGACTTGCCGGACGCGAACGTGCTGATCCAGGTTTCGGGCACGTTCGGCTCGCGGCAGGAGGAGGCGCAGCGGCTGGGCCGCATCCTGCGACCGAAAGGCCACGGAGAGACGGCGCACTTCTACACGCTGGTGACGCGCGACACGCGCGAGCTGGACTTCGCGCACCACCGCCAGATGTTCTTGACCGAACAGGGATACAGTTACGCAATCCGCGACGAGGCCGAGTTCTTCGAGCCGATGCGCGAAACGGGGTGAAGTAGTGGTTCGTGGTCAGTCGGTTGTGGTTAGAAAGACGCCTCGACTAACCGCGACCGACCGATCACGAACCACGACGCAAGAGGGTCCCGATGTCGAAAGAGCCGACGACGCCGAAGGCCCGCTTCGCCGTCAAACTGCACCGCCGCGTGGCCCTCATCGTCACCGAGGACGCCGTCTTGGCCGAGGAGTTGCTCGCCCGCAAGAAGCTGGCTCATGAGGTCGTCGGCCGGCTGTCCGGCACGGC
>CAZNSL010000181.1:3972-8757 GCA_964574975.1 uncultured Alcaligenaceae bacterium
ATCGAGGCGGTCGTCGAGGAGTTGCAGCGCATGGGACAGACGCCCCAAGTCATCGGGCGGTAGGGCATGCCGTTCGTCGATTTCACCGCTGCCGAGGTCGCCCCGCCCGTCCGCGCCGCCCTCGGTCGGTACGACGACACGTTGTTGCGCGTGGTCGCCAACAAGTTCACCCGGCCCCGCCTTCAGAACGCCCCCGATGACCTGCGCGAGCGCGTTCTCGACGCGCTCACCGACCCCGTATCCGTCGATCGGGCGATTCGACCACTGTCGGCGTCGGCCAAACGACTGCTGCGCGGCGTCGGCATCAGCCGGCAACCGTATTGGCGCGTGCAGGCCTTGGTGGATTTGCTGCGGGCGCTCGGCGACGATTCGGGCGTCGAGCCAGTGCTAGAGTTGCTCGATGCCGGGTTGATCTACCCGGACTTGCCGCCGTCGCGCGCTCGGGCGCTTGGCCACTTCGACGAATGGGTCGCGTCGGCGGCCGTGCAACCGCTTGGGGTCCACGTCGTCGCGCTGGCCGCCCAGCGCGCCCGCGGCGAGGACCTCGGATTGCCGGAGTTGCCACACACCGCACTGCCGACCGCCGCAGTGTTGGAGGCCGACGGCTTGGAATGGCCGATGCGCCTGGCCGTGGCGTGGCAGGTCGTACGCGCCGGGCCGATCCGTCGCACGCAGCAGGGCGGCTTCTTCAAGCGTGACTACGACCGACTGCACAGCCACCCGCTGCTCGCTACGGAACCGGCCGAACAGGTCGCACCCGTCGTCGACCCAGCATTGTTTGCCGTTGAGCTGGCGCTCGTCGAAGGCATCCTCGCGGAGGACGAGGAACAGATTCGCGCCGGCGAACTTCCGGCCATATGGGCCGAGGGCGTTGGGCCGGCGTGCCTGTCGCTGTTGGTCGCGCTGACCCGCATCCACGGCTGGGACCCGATCGCTGGCTGGACCGGCGAATCGACCCCTGGCCGTTCGCCTGTGGCCGATGTCGTGCTGGCGCTCGCGCTGCTCGCACGCATACCGCAGGGCGATTGGGTAAAGCTCGACGACCTCGACGGCTGGCTCGCCGGGCAGCCCGACGGCCGGGCCGGCGTCATCGCAGCGCTGGCCGGCGGCATCCTACACCAACTGCGTCTCGTCCAGGCGGCGAAGCACGGAGGAGAGTCCCACGTCCGCCTCAGCCCGTTTGGGCGAGCCGTCGTCGAGGGCGCGAAGTCACCGGCCGTGGCCGCGCCGGCCGTGGAGCAAACGCTGCTCGTCCAACCGAACCTGGAGATCGTCCTGTTCCGCCAGGGGTTGACGCCGGCGCTAGTCGCCCGGCTGTCGCGCTTCGCGGAGTGGAAGTCGCTCGGGCTGGCCTGCACGCTGACGCTGACGGCCGATTCCGTCTATCGTGGCTTGGAGTCGGGCGAGTCGCTGAACGGTATCGTCGCGCTGCTCGAACGTCACGGCACGCGAGCGGTGTCCGAAACCGTCCTCGGCTCGTTGCGGTCGTGGGCATCGAAACGCGACCGCGTGCGCGTCTACCCGTCGGCCCTGCTGCTCGAATTCCGCAATGAGGCGGAACTCGACCGTGCCGTGCGCCAGGGTTTGATCGAACACAAGGTGTCGGATCGCGTCGGCTTGATTGCGTCGGAAGCGGGCATCGACTATCGGCAGTTCCGCCTCGCCGGCACGCGCGACTACCTTGCGCCAGAAGAAGTGTGCGTTGCTGTCGGCGACGACGGGCTGACGCTCACGGTCAACGAACACAAGTCCGACCTGCTGCTTGAAAGCGAACTGGCGCGCTTCGCCGATCCGGCATCCGGCCCGGCCGACGAACGGACGCGTTACCGGATGACGCCGGCCAGCCTGCGGCGGGCGAAAGCGCGCGGCCTGGACGCCAGCGGACTCGACGACTGGTTCGTCCGACGCACCGGCGAGCCGCTGCCCCCGGCGGCGAAACTGCTGCTCGACGGCGACGCCATGCCGCCGGTCGCGGTGGAACGACTCGTGGTATTGCGCGTGACCGACGAGGCCGTAGCTGACGGTTTGCTGACGTGGCCGGAGACGCGAGGCCTGATCGCCGAACGGCTGTCGCCGACGGTTCTGGCCGTGCAGGCGGATACGTTGGATCGATTGCGCGCTACCTTGGCGGAAATCGGCGTGACTTTGATTGACGGGTGAACCAATCCAACCAGCCTGGTGCGCTAGCGACGAGTGTCTTGACCCGTCGCTGGCGCTTCGGGCTGGCTGGATTGGTTCACGCGGCAACGCGCACTGTGGGCACGGCGTAGACAGCGGCTGTGCCGGCGGCGCAGGACGCCCAGGTGAACGCTGCAGCGCGTGCACGGCCGTCGCGTTTCAGTGAGTCGAGCCAGTCGCCGTCGGTGATTGCTCGTGCCATGGCGTCGCGCCATCCGGCCACGTCGAGCGGCTCCACGTAAGCGGCGTGCGGCCCAAGCACCTCCCGTAGCGCGTCGGCAGTAGATGACAGCACGGCCCCTCCAGTCGCGAGCATCTCCGCAGCCGGCAGGCCGAAGCCCTCGTACAGCGACGGGAACACCAACGCCCGCGCGCCGGCATACAACGACGGCAGGACTCCGTCCGGTGTGTAGCCGAGCAACCGCACGCCCTTGCCAGCGGCTTCCGTACGATACAACTCGGCCACGTCGTTCGACCGCCAACCCCAGCCACCGGCGATGACCAGCGGGCAGGACGCGCGCAGCGCGGACGGCATGTCGCAGTACGCCCGCAGCAGCGTCGCCAGGTTCTTCCGCGGTTCTATGGTGCCGACGAACAGGAGATAGTTGGCCGGTAAATCGTACTGGGCTCGCACGGCCGCGATGTTGTCGGCGGTCGCCCGGCCGTACTCCGGACCGACGCCGTTCGGGACGGCAGTGACGCGATCGGGCGCGATGCCGAGGCCGGCGATAACCTCGCGGCGGACGCACTCGGATACGGTGATGACGTGTCGACAGCGCCGTAGCCCGGCCTCGAAGTGTCGCTCGTAGAGTCGTACGCGGTCGGCGGGGTGCCATTCGGGATGCAGCAAGACGGACAGATCGTGAACCGTCGTCACGGTCGGCACGTCGGCTGCGAATGGGACGAAGTTCGGCTCGTGGTACAGGTCGTAGCCGCCACGCCGACAGGTCTGTCGAAATGCGAAATCGAGCGATGCCCGTGCCGCTACCTTCGCCGTGCCCACGCCGAGCGCTTTGATCCCGGAGAACGCTTTGGCGATGCCGCCGCGAACCGGTGGACCGCCGCCGGGTTTCTGCATCCGCGACAGCCAGCGCGCGAGCCGTCCCGACGGGAAGGCGTCGATCGTGTCGGCAGGCATTTGGGCCGGCAGTTCCGCGAGCAGCCGGGCTGCGTAGTGGCCCACGCCGGTTTTCGGACGGAACGTGGACAGTGCGTTGAACACGACGCGCACGGCCTCACCCTCGCTGCGGGGCAGGGCGGACGAACCGTTCCGCGACGCGATCCGGCCGCAGTCGGCGGGCGACGCGCGTCTCGTAGCGCTGAAGCAACCGAGACGGAGCGTGAATGGCGACCGACGCGAACGCCGCAACCATCGCCCACAGGTGCGCCGCCGTCAAGCGATAGCGTGTCCGGGCGATTGCGAACCGGTACACCAGTCGGCCGAGTCGCAGGACCAGACCGGCAAACGCGGACGCTGCCGGGAAAGCGGGTGCGTTGGCGAGTGCGACGAGGACGCGGTTGCGCTCGACCTGTCGTAGTAGCCGAGCGTTGGTCGCCGATCCGCCGCACACGTGATGGACGACCGAGTCCGGGGCGTAGACGAACCGCCAGCCGCGGAGTCGGGCACGCCAGGCGAGGTCGAAGTCCTCGTAGTACATGAACAGGGTGCGATCGAAGCCGCCAACGTCGTCGAGTAATTCGCGGCTCAACAGCAGACTCGCACCGCAGCCGCCGAAGACTTCGGCGGGAGCAAGCACGTCGCCGTCAACGGCTCGGCGCAGGTGCCGATCGCCGGCCCGCCCGTCGCGGTACGGCACCAACCCCGTCGAGTTGACGACGCCCGGCTCGTCGCGGAACATCAGCCGCGAACAGACGCCGCCAACACCGTCGCCTGTTGCCGCGAGCAGTCCGCTCAGCCAGCCCGGTTCCACGCGCGTGTCGTTGTTGAGCAGCGCGACCCATTGGCCGCGCGCCAGACGAAAGCCGACGTTGTTGCCGCCGGCGAACCCGAGGTTGCGCTCGAGTGTGACGAATCGCACGCCGGGGAACTGCAAACGAACGAATTCCGAGGAGTCATCGGTCGAGGCGTTGTCGATGACCAGGACTTCGTAGCAGTGCCGCGGCACGTCCTGGTGTTCGAGGGCACCAAGGCACTCGCCGAGGAAGTGCCGGCCGTTGTAGTTCACGATCACGATCGTCGTCAGATCGCACGCCTCACATCGCCGATTCGACAGGCTCATGCCACCTTCTTCTGGGCGTAGAAGTGTTGGTATGCGCCGATCGTGTCCTTCGGGTTGCCCATCGTGACGATGTGGCCGGCGTGCAGCCAGACGACCTTGGTGCTGAGTTGCCGGAGCGACTGGAGGTCGTGGCTGACCATGACCATCAGCCGAGCCTGGGCCATCATCTCGCGGATGCGCTTCTGCGCTTTCTGTTGGAACGACAGGTCGCCAACCGCGAGCACTTCGTCGACGATCAGGATTTCCGGCTCGATGGCCGTGGCGATGGCGAAGGCCAGACGGATCATCATGCCGGCCGAGTAGTATCGCACCGGCATTTCGAAGAACTCGCCGAGTTCGGAGAACTCCGCAATCGACTCGACCTTCG
>CAZNSL010000182.1:0-8754 GCA_964574975.1 uncultured Alcaligenaceae bacterium
CCCCTCTCCCGCAAAGCCGGGAGAGGGGAGACATGGAGGAACCCATGACCATCACCCGCGGCGTCATCCTGGCCGGCGGCAAGGGCACTCGCATGGGCGAGTTGACCAAGGTGACCAACAAGCACCTACTGCCGGTCGGCCCGTACCCGATGGTGTACCATCCGCTCAAGAAGATGACCGGGGCCGGCCTGACGGAAATTCTCCTCGTCAGCGGTACCGAACACATGGGCGACTTCGTCGAACTGCTCGGTTCCGGCAAGGACTACGCCTGCAAACTGACCTACCGCGTGCAGGACGAGGCCGGCGGCATCGCCCAGGCCCTCGGCCTCGCGGAACTGTTCTGCACCAACGCCCGCTGCATGGTCATCCTCGGCGACAACATCTTTAAGGATTCGCTGCGTCCGATGTTGGAAGAATCGGCAAAGTCTCCCGATTATGCGTGGGTGGCGATCAAGCGCGTGCCGGACCCCGGTCGCTACGGCGTCGCGGAACTCGACGGCGACCGCGTCGTCGGCATCGAGGAGAAGCCGGCCAACCCGAAGAGCGACTGGGCCGTGGCCGGGCTGTACGTCTATCCCGCGGACGTGTTCGAGGTGATCAAGACCTTGAAACCGAGTCGCCGCGGCGAACTCGAAATCACCGACGTGAACACGCACTACCTCAAAGCGGGCCGGCTCGGCTACACGAAGCTGAGCGGTTATTGGACGGACGCCGGCACCCTCGACTCGCTCGACGTGGCGAACCAACTGGTGCGCGACGAACCTCCCGTTTTCGCATGAGGAATGAGTGTAGCGACGCTTCGTACTTTGCGTCGCTACACGATGTCTCACTTCTTCTTGCGCCGCGACACGAATCCGGCGATGGCCGCGCCAACCGCACCGAGGACGAGCGTACCCGGCTCCGGTGTGTTGCGAACTGGCGGAACCACTTCGGGTGGCTGCGGCGGCACTTCAACGATGATTGGCGGCAGCGGTTCGACGCCCTTCGGCGGCGTGACCGTCGGTGGCGGGTCGAAGAAGCGCGTCGGAACGATCGCTTGGGCGGAGCCAATCGCCCCCGCAACGCCGAGCAGTGCCAGGACGAAAGGCCGTCCTGGCCGGGCACTGACACGTGCGAACATGACTGTCCTCCTGACTGCCGGCCGGGTCGATCGACGACCAAATCAGTTGCCGGACACACAGGCGTCTTTTTCGGCGCAGGCCGCGACGGACGACGCCTTTCCTGTAGCTAAACCCGACATTCGGTGCGGCACTGGCGCGGTCGGTCGATTTGTTTCGAGTGTGCCAGCCGTGCGGGATGCTCCGCCGGGCGCGCATCGGACGCGCCCGACCCGCGCGGATTCCCGTCCGCGGCACGCCCGCGCCGGTCGATTACGATTGACGACGATCCGCGTCCCCTTTGCCGGTCGCGCGAATCGCCTAACGGGTCACGGATCGGCTCGGGCGTCGGCCCGCGGATCGCGGAGGAATGGAATCATGCGACGGACCATTTTCGGGGCGGGGGCGCTGGCGCTTTCGCTCGGGGCAACGCACGCGGAGGCCCAGGAATCGGCGTGGCGTCCTGCCGGTTCCAACCCGATGGTGGCACCGTCCGCAGCCGGTCGTCCCGCGGTTTCGCTCGGTATCCCCTCCGTGTCGCTCGGCGTTCCGCGATCGGCCACGGTCGTTCCGGTGGCGGCCTTCGGGCCGCAGTTCCGAGCCAAGGCCGAGGACACCAAACAAATGCCGGCCGGCCCCGCCTTGCAAGGCGCGCCCGGGCCGGTGCCGCTGCACCCGCCAACGCCTCTCGCCCAGCCGACTCCGATGGGCCCGCCCGTGCTGATGCCGGGGCAACCCGACCTCGGCTTCATCCCCGGCAATCCGGCGACCAATGGGCCGGTGACTGGTGGCCCCGTCGTCTCGACGCCAGCCTCGGGCGGGGCGTACGACTCTAGCGTCGGCGGCTGCCCGGGCGGATGCGACGGAATGGCACCGCTGCCCGGCGGCGTCTTCGTGCAGGACGCGCAACCTTGCGGTTACCTCCTCTACGGCAGCGCCGAGTACCTGTACTGGACGATCCGCGATTCGTACGTGCCGACCCTACTCGTACAGGGCAATATGCTCCCACCGACGACGGACGGCAGCAACGCCACCGGGCCGCTCGGTGGCGAAACGGTCCTCATCGGCGGCAATTCGGTCGCCCAGCAGGAGCGATCGGGTGCCCGGTTCACCCTCGGCGGCTGGTTCAGCCGCTGTCAGAACTGGGGCATCGAGGGCAGCTACTTCTTCCTGGCGCGACGTGGCGCGACGTTCAGCGCGTACGACGACACGCCACTCGCCGATCCGGTCCTCGGTCGGCCGTTCATCAATACGTCGAACGATCGGCTCGTCAACAATATGCTCGTGCCGTTCAACGGGCCGGTGCGCCTCACGGAAGTCGGCCTATCGTCGTTCACGGCCACGACCAGTAATGCCCTGTGGGGGGCCGAACTCAACGCCCGTAAGGCGCTCCTCGCCGGATGCCGCTGGCGACTCGACGGGCTGGCGGGTTTCCGCTACCTGAACTTCGACGAAAACCTGAAAATCGCCGAGACGATCAACTTCAACCAGCCCGGCGGGCTGGGCATCATGGCGATGCTCGAGGACAATTTCTCGGTCGAGAACCGCTTCTACGGCGGTCAAATCGGCCTAAAGGGCGAGTTGCGTCGCGGCTGCTGGACCCTCGACATGACGGCGAAGGTCGCCCTCGGCACGACCAACCAGGTCGTCACAAACTCGGGCGGCCAACGCGGCATGTTGATCGACAACACGGTGGGCGCGGGCGGGCCTGTCGGCCGTACGACGCCCTTCACCGGCCCCGGCCTGCTCGTGCAGCCGACGAACATGGGCCAGTTCACCAACAACGAGTTCAGCGTTGTCCCGGAAGTCGGCATCAACATCGGCTACCAGGTG
The DNA here is from genome assembly GCA_964574975.1 of uncultured Alcaligenaceae bacterium. Taxonomy (GTDB): domain Bacteria; phylum Planctomycetota; class Planctomycetia; order Gemmatales; family Gemmataceae; genus JAXMAS01. The sequence goes on from CAZNSL010000182.1 coordinate 2,931, forward strand.
ACGCCAAACCTGCGAGTGTTCGCCGGCTACAGCTTCCTGTACTGGACGAACGTGTTGCGCGTCGGTGACCAGGTCGACACGACCTTGAACGTCCAGGACTCCCTGTACGTGACGAACAGCGGCCAGACGGTCGCCGTGCCGCCGACGCAGTTCCGCGGCGTCGGCCCAGCCCGACCGACCGTGCCGTTCACTTCGACCGACTTCTGGGCGCAGGGTATCAGCGTAGGGCTTCAGTTCACCTGGTAGTCCGAGCCGAAACGGGGGGACGCTGACGCCTCGATGGCGTTGGCGTCCCCCGTTGGTTGGTGCTTCAGATCACAGTGCCGTCCGGCACGACAGCTCCGCGCGGCACCACGACGATCCCTTCGCGGATGCAGTAGTTCTCCGTTTCCGCGTCCTCGACGCCCTTGGCGTTGACGATCCGCACGTTCTTGCCGATGCGGCAATCTTTGTCGAGGATTGCCCGCTCGACGACCGTCCCGTCGCCGATCGTCAGGTCCGGGCGGCCCGTTTGGCGATTGGCCCTCCGTTCGTCGTCGGTCTCGTAGCGGTCGGCCCCGATGATCACCGTGTCCCGCACCGTCGCATTCTTGCCGATGATGCAGCGCACGCCGACGATCGAATGCTCGATCACGGTACCGGCTTGGACCAGGCAGCCGTCGCTGATGACCGCGTGCCGCAAAGTCGCGTCGATGATCCGCGACGGCGGCAAGTTGCGCATGCGGGTGTAGATGACGCCGTCCGGGTGGTGGAACATGAACGGCGGATTGTCGCCGGCCAGGGCCAGATGGCACTCGTGGTACGACTTGATCGTACCCAGATCCTCCCAGTAGCCGTCGAACAGGTGCGTCTGCACGTGTAGGTCGCGGATGACGCGGGGAAATACGTCCTTACCGAAGTCGGTCGCCAATGGCCTCTCGCGCAACAGTCGCACCAGCGTGTCGCGGTTGAACAGGTAAATGCCCATGCTGGCGAGGTACGGCCGATCGTTGAACGGGATTCCTTGCCCCTCGACGTACTCCCGCGGCGTCGCAAACGGGGCAACAGCCTCATCGGTTTTCGGCTTCTCGACGAAGTCGAGAACGCGGCCAGAATCGTCCACGCTCACCAGGCCGAAGCCGGACACCTGCTCGCGCGACACCGGCAGGACGGCGATGGTCACATCGGCCTTCGAAATGCGGTGTCGCTTGATCAGTTTGCCGTAGTCCATGCGGTAGAGCTGGTCGCCGGAGAGGATCAAGACCTCGGAATAGTTCTCCTCGACGAGGTGCCGCATGTTGCGGCGTACGGCGTCGGCAGTGCCCTGGTACCAACCGCCCTGGAGCCATTCCTGCTCGGAGATCGGCTTCGACTCGTCGGGCGGTTCGGCCTGCTGGGCAGCCAGCAGTTCGACGAAGCCGCGGTTGAACATGTCGAAGCGGTAGGTGTTGGCGATGTGGCGGTGCAGGCTGGTCGACAGGAACTGCGTCAGGACGTAGATGTCCGTCAACTCGCTGTGGATGCAGTTAGAGATGGGGATGTCGATGAGGCGATACTTGCCGCCGATCGGGACGGCTGGCTTGGAACGCAGCTTGGTCAGCGGGTACAGGCGGCTGCCGCGGCCGCCGCCGAGGATCAGAACGAGCACGCGCGACATGACCGAGTTCCCTTCCACGACGATCGTTCGCCCCGAAGTCGGGGCCGATGCGTCGGGCATATTACCACAGGCCGGACCGGAGGGCGAAAGGGAAAATACCCGCTTCGTCGCACACTCCCACCGTCGCGTTCCGGTTGGGAGGGCGCATCGTCGCAACCATAGCACGCAGCATGCCGTTCGGCATCAGCTCGTTCGATCGAGAAACACCCGCACGGCCGATGCCAGTTCCTCCGCTCGCTCCGTGCAGTCGTTGACCGCGACGCCTTTCAAAGCGTTGCCGCCGACGAACAGCCCTGGGTAGCGTCCGACCCCGGTTTCGATGGCGGCAACACGCTCCGGATGGCCGAGGTGGTACTGCGGAAGTGCCCGCTCCCAGCGGACGACGCGGCGAAACACCGGCTCAGCCGCGACGCCCTGCGCCAACTGCAACTCGCGGCGCACGGCCGCCGTCAACTCGGCGTCCGGCCACCCAACCACGTCGCCGCGGTGCCAGCCACCGCACAACGCCCGCCAGAGGACGGTGCCGTCGGGTGCCCGGTCGGGAAAGATCGACGAACACCATTGCACGCCGAGGACATCCCGCCGCGTCGCCTGCGGGGCAATATAGCCGAATCCCGCGACCGGTGGCACGTCGACAGCGCGGTAGCCGAGTGCCACGACCGCGATGCGGTTGTACGCGATGCCGGCGAAGAGTGATGCCAGTTCGTCGTCGAGGTCGGCAAGGATGGCCGCCTGGGCGTATGCTGGGCACACCAAGACCACCGCGTCGCCGTCCCAACGGTCGCGGCCGTCGCCGATCACCGACCAGCCCCCCGGCGTCCGCTCCACGCGGCGCACCGCAACACCAGTGACGACGTTGACCTGCCTAGCGAGCGCGTCGGTGAGTGTCTGCAAGCCGCCGCGGAACGACCACGTCTGCGGCCGCGAGCCGCCGGCCGCTCGACGCTCTTTCGCCGCCCGTTTCATGCCGCGGACGACGCTGCCGGACGTGGCCTCGTATCCGGCCAAGCGAGGGAATGCGGCCCGCACGTCGAGCAGTTCCGGGTCGCCGGCATGAATGCCCGTCACGAGGGCGTCGGCGAACGCGGCTGCGGCCTCGTGACCCGCGCGCCGCCGGGCGAACGCTGCCACCGACTCCGGCCCGCCGGTGCGGCGCTTCGCACGCAACGGCTCGGCCAACAGCTCGAGTTTACCGCGGATGCTCAGGAGTGGGCTGCGGACGAACGACGCAAGGGAGCCGGGCAAAGCTTGCAGCTTGCCGTCAAGGAACAGGTAACGGTGCTTGCGCGAGGCTTCGGACGCGGCCAGGAGGTCGCCGCCAAGGTCGAGGTCGCGGGCCAGGGCAACCGTGGACGGTTTGGTGTCGAGAAAGCCGTTTGGGCCACACTCGACCGTGAACCCGTCGGCGCGGACGGTATGGATGCAGCCACCGGTGCGGGACGACGCCTCCAGGACGGTGACATCGGCCGCGTCGCGCAGCCGGTACGCCAGGCTAAGCCCAGAGATGCCAGCTCCGACGACGACGACTCGCTTCATCGCTGACCGCGGATCGACGCCTTGAGGACGTGCTTCAGCCGATCCTCGACCTTCTTGTGCGCCTTGTCGATCTCTTTATCGGCGAGCGTGCGGTCGGCCGCCTGGTAGGTCAGCGCGAAGGCCAGGCTCTTCGTCCCCGCCGGCACGCTCGGCCCCTCGTACACGTCGAACAGGCGCACGCCGCTCAGGAGATCGCCGCCGGCGGCGCGAATCTCGGCCGTCACCGCTTCGGATGTCAGAGCGTTGTTCACGACGACGGCCACGTCGCGCAGTGCCGCCGGGAAGCGCGGCACCGACTCGTAGGCGTAGCGCACGGGGACAGCGGCGAGTAGCGCGTCGAGATCGAACTCACCGGCCAACACCGGGCGGCTTCCGAGGTCGAAAGCTTTCGCCGCCGTTGGGTGTAGCTCGCCGAACGAGCCGACGGGCTTACCGGCCACCAGGAGTTCCGCCGACCGACCTGGGTGCAGGTGCGCCGCCGTGGCCTTGCGATACGTTGCGTTCGCCAGGTGCAATTCGTCGACGAACGCTTCGACGACGCCCTTCAGGTCGAAGAAGTCGACGCCGCTCGCGGGTGCGGCCGACTCCTGCCACGACGGCCGGGAGCGCTGGCCGCACAGGACGATCGCCAGCCGCCGCGGCTCGTCGGGCAACTTTGCTCCGGCCCGCAGCAAATAGACGTACCCGACCTCGAACAGCCGCACGGAGTCCTCGTGGCGAAGGTTGGTCGCAGCCACCTCCAACACGCTGGCGAGGAGTGTGTGCCGCATTGCGGCGCGCTCGGTTGAGATGGGATTGACGAGACGGACGTACTCGCCCGCAGGGGGCGATAACGGAGCCTCCCGCTCCGGCGTCGTCAGCGAGTAGGTCGCGACCTCGTGCAGGCCGAGGCCGGCCAGGATGTCGCGGGCGCGTTCTTCGCGCTCCAGGTCCGTGTTGCCGAGTTGCGGCGGCAGCGGGTCGGCCAGTAAGGTCGCTGGCAACCGGTCGTAGCCGTGGACGCGGGCGATCTCCTCGATCAGATCGGCCGCACCGGCCTGCACGTCGAGCCGGTTCGGCGGCACTGTCGCCGTCAGGCCGTCCGTCGTCGGTTCGACCTGGAAATCGAGCGCCGTTAGCACCCGCGCCGCCTCCGCGGTCGGCACGTCGATGCCGAGGATGCGCTTGACCTCCGCCAACTTCAGTTCGACGACCTGTGGCTTCGGTTTCGCGGGATACGTGTCCGCCATACCCTGGTACGCGGTCGCGCCGGCGTGCTCGATCAGTAGCCGCGCGGCCCGTTCGACGGCCGGGCGCACGGTCTCCGGGTGGATGCCCTTGCTGAAGCGCAGGCTCGCTTCGCTCGGTAGGTCGAGGGCGCGCATCGTCCGGCGGATGCTTACCAGGTCGAAGTTCGCCGCCTCGAGCAGGACGCGCGTCGTCGCGGCCGAGACCTCCGTGTCCAACCCGCCCATGACGCCGGCGAGCGCGACCGGCCCGGCCGCGTCGGCGATGACGAGTGTGTCCGGCGTCAGTTTGCGCTCGACGCTATCGAGCGTGACCAGCACCTCGCCGGCGCGGGCCGGCCGCACTGTAATCACCGGCGCGCGGCCCTTGGCGCGCTTGAGCAACGCGTCGTAGTCGAAGGCATGGAGTGGTTGGCCCCATTCGAGCATGACGTAATTAGTGATGTCAACCACGTTCGAGATCGGCCGCATGCCGGCGTAAGCCAGCCGGCGCTGCATCCAGCCCGGCGACGGGCCGAGTTTCACCCCCTCGAACAGCGTCGCGGTGTAGCGGGCCGACAGCTTCGCGTCGGCAATAGCAACCGTCACCTGGCCATCGATGACGGGACCGCGGGCCTGGTAGTCGGTCGGCGGCGTACGGACGGTCTGGCCGGTGACGGCGGCGACCTCACGGGCCACGCCGAGAAGCGCCAAGCACCGGGCCATGTTCGGCAGGATGTCCACCTCCAACACCTGCTCGCCCATCAACTCGACGGCCGGAACGCCGGCCGGTGTGTCGTCCGGCAAGATGATGATGCCTTCGTGTTCGTCGGAGATGCCCAGCTCGAAGTTGGACATGACCATCGCGTCGGATGGCACACCGCGCAGGTTACTCGGCTTCAACTCCTTGATCGCCTTGGGCGTGGCGTGGCCGTCCCAGTAGCGTGTGCCGCTCAGACCCAGGACGACGACCTGGCCCGCGTCGCCGACGTTGAGGTTCGGCGCGCCGGTGACGACGACCTTGGGCTGGGCGGCCCCGTACTCGACGGAGACGAGCTTGAGCTTGTCGGCGTTGGGATGCCGCTCGACCTTGACGACCTTGGCGGTGACGACCTTGTCGCGGTCCCAGACCGGGCCGATCTCTTCCGGGGCGACGCGGACGCCGGCGGGTATCGGTAAGCCGAAGGAGCGGAACCCGCTAACTTCGAGTCCAGCGAGCGTGAGTCGCTCGGCCAAGTCTGCGGCCAAGGGGGGCAGGTCGACGTACTCGCGCAACCAACTCAACGGGATCTTCATCGGGTCGGGTGGCTCCGGCGGCGGGCGACGAACGGGTACTTTACGGCCGCCGGCGCAGCCCGGCCACGACGGCGTCCAACCGAACGGACGCCGTGCGGGGTGAGTACGTTCGCGCCGTGGAGATGAGCTACTTCTTCGCCACCGATACGTC
>CAZNSL010000183.1:0-4142 GCA_964574975.1 uncultured Alcaligenaceae bacterium
TCGGCGGTCACAGCACGCAGAAGCCTGTCGAATGCATGGGGCGTCCTATTCGCCATCACGGTGAAAAAGACGATGACGTGTACGACCCGTTCTTGGGCTCCGGCACAACGCTCATAGCCGCCGAGCAGCTTGGGCGTCGGTGCTACGGCTTGGAGATCAGCCCGGCCTACTGCGACGTCATCGTGCAGCGATGGGAGAAGCTGACCGGAAAGAAGGCGACCATTGAGCCGCCTGGTTGAAACCATCCTCACCCCGCAGCAGAAGCGCGCCAACGTCCGCGCTGTTATTCATCAGCTTGACGACCTCGGTGCTCGCGGCGTTCCTATACCAAAGGAGCTTGCCGACGCAATACCAATCGTGGTCGCCCAACTCATGCGGTCACAATCGGAAAGGATCAAGGCCGCCGGCGCAAAGCTTGCCATAGCAGCGCTCAAGCACAACCTCAACTTGGCAACCTCTGCCGACAAAATGTCTCGACTCGACGAAGAGATGCCAACGGACATCACGCACGGGATCAGCATTACATACATGGTAGACGCGCCGCCCAATGGCAACGATCACCCGGAAGCTCAACCCCCCGCAGCTTGACTTCGTGCGGTCCGCCGACCGCGCCGTGCTGCTGTACGGCGGTCGCGGTGGCGGAAAGACCCGCGCGATATGCGAGCGTGCCCTGTCCCGCGTCGCCGGTCGGCCCGGCGCCTGCGAGGCGTTGATACGAAAGACCTACACCCGTCTGCGCGACACGACCCTGCGGGAACTGCTGGAGGGCACCGGGAGCCTGGGTCCGGTGCTTCCTCATGGCGGGTACACGCACAACAAGATCGACCACGTTATCAGGGTCCACGGGGGCGGAACGATCATCTATTACGGGCTTGACGACCAGACGCGTTCGCTATCGCACAACCTGACCGGGGCCGGCATCGAGGAAATGGTTGAGCTTGTCGAGCGTGATTTCATAATGACGGACGGCGCTATCCGAATCTCGATACCGGGACTCAAGCCGAGCATCTACGGTGCGTGCAACCCAGGCCCGCCGACCCATTGGATTGCACGCCGCTGGGGGCTGGCCGGCGGGCACAAGCCGATGCCCGGCTACAGGGCGTTCTTCTCCAGGCCAGAAGACAACCGGGCCAACCTCGCAGAGGGGTATATCGAATCGGCCCTCGACACCCTGACCGGGGTTTTCTACCGGCGGTTCCGGCTGGGCCAGTGGGCGGGCGCCGACGGGCTGGTGTTTGACAACTGGAACCCGGAGATTCATTGGATGGACGTGCCGCCACCGCCGGGCGGCTGGCGCCGGAAGGTGCTGGCGATTGACGAGGGGTTCACCCATCCGTTTGTGTGCCTCTCGGTGTGCGCCGACGGAGACGGTCGGCTGCACATCGAGCGTGAGCATCACAAGTCGAAGATGGTTCGGGACGAGAAGATGCAGGCCGTCCGCTCGATGTTCGACGGGCACGAGGCGGTGGTGGTTGACCCGTCCGCCGCCGATCTGATCGAACACCTGAGGCGGGAGGGATTCCCGGTCATCCCGGCCAACAACGCGGTCAAGCCAGGATGCCACCGTGTTCGGGCGATGCTGGCGGTATCGGGCGACGGCAGGCCGAGGCTGACGCTATCTCCGAACTGCCCGCTGACGCGCAACGACTGGGAAAGCTACGTCTACCGCGAGGGCAGCGACGAAGTACGCAAGGAAAACGACGACGGCGCCGACGCAGCTAGGTACGGCGTGTGCTACTTTGATGCGCCGGAGCCGATTGGTTATCGGGTATCCGGCGAGTATGATGCCGTGCCGGAGACCATCGACCTGAACTATGTCAGCCAGTCGGCGGAAGAAAGGATGTGGCAATGAAGCCGAAATGGAATCCGAAGGTTGTTGACATTGTTATCGTGTCGATCCCGCTCATCGGCGCGTATGTCTGGCTGACCGTGTTCCTTTGGCGCGGGGCGATCGCGCAACTGGTGGGCCACTGATGTTTACCCTTGTCAAGCGGTATCTGTCGAAGGCTGTTACAAGCCCCGAGCAGTATTACGGACCGTCGGTCACGCTGGGCGAGACGCTGCAATCCAGCTACGCATGGGACGCGGCGTCGGCTCGCGCCGTGCAGTCGTACATCGGCCCGGTCTGGGTGTGCGCCAAGCGTGTTTCTGAACTGTGCGCTTCGGCGACGATCCGGCTCTACAAGCCGATCAGGGGCGGCAAGTCGAACGTCAGCCGGTCCCGCAAGGCGTGGATGCGGCACGGCGGGCCGTCCGGCCCCGGCCCGGTGGCGGCGAAGATGGCGTCGAACACCGACGATTTCGTGGAGGTTGCCGACCACCCGGTACTCGACCTGCTGAAAGACCCCAGCACGTTCGAAATCGGCGTAACGTCAACACAGCTTCGATTCCTGAACCGGATGCTGGCTGGCGACGCCTACGTTCTGAAGGAACGCGGCAGGTCCGGCGTAACCGCTCTGTACGACCTGTGCCCGGCATATGTTCGGATCAAGCCGAGCAAAACAAACTTTGTTGACGGGTACTTCTACGGGCGCGACACGACCGACCAAGTGTTCTACGAACCAGAAGAGGTCATGCACTTTGTTGAAGAGCGTGACCCGCAGGTACCGTACCGTGGCCGCGGCGTTATGTTAGCGATCTGCAACGAGCACCAGTTCTACTTGGCGGCAACGCAGAAGGGGCTCACGCTCATGAAGGCCGGTGGACAGCCGAACTTCGCGCTGTCAACCGAGAACCCGATGACCCCGTCTCAGGTCGAGCAGCTTCGGCAGCAGGTTCGGTCAAAGGTTCAGGGAGTGAACAACGCCGGAGAGTTCATCATCCTACCGAAGTCGGTTGAGTTGAAGCCGCTCGCGTTTGCCCCGAAGGACCTTGGCGAGATTGAGGCGAAGCGGTACGAGTTCTCGGTGATCGCCGCGGCGTTCGGCATCGCCGAGAGCGAGGTATTTATGAACTCGGCGAACCTCGCCAGCGCCGAGATGGGCCACGTCTCGACGATGCGGATAGCGGTTACGCCGAGGCTTCAGAAGGACGCCGCTGGCCTTACGTCGATGCTGCTGCCTGACTACCCGGACCTGGGCGGCGCGTGGCTGGCTTATGACAGCGTGATCCCCGAGGATGAGGTGAGGCGTTCGACGGTGCTTGTCTCGCAGGTCGGGGCCGGGCTGCTCACGCCGGACGAGGCGCGGGCCGAGCTTGGGTTCGAGCCGCTCCCGGACGGGCTTGGCGCCGTGCCGCGGTTCAACGGAACGCCGCTCGACAAGATGGGTATGCAGGTATCACCGTTCGGCCCGATTCCTACCGACAACGGGAGCGCCAATGCGCAAGAACAAGCGGGCGAAGACGTTGGAGACGCCGCTTCAGCCGGTGGCGATGGTGGCGACGGCGGGGCCGGCGACGCTGGAAGTGGAGTCGATGGAGACAAAGGGGTACGCCGATTGGTGGTGGGTACGGGTTCCGGCGAGCCAGCCGGTATTCCTCAGGCCGGGCGGGATGCAGCAAACGGGGGAGGCGATACGGATCGGGGACGACATACTGGTCCGTGCGAAAAAGATTGTGGTTGTCACACCTCCGGACAGCGTGACGCAATCAAACGGGCGGCTGTCGGGTTTGTGAAATCGACGCCGGGCCAGATACTCGACCCGTCCGAGTCCCAGAACCAGCCCGCCGACGTGCGTTTCTACTACGCGATGCGGAAGCAGTTCAAGTCCCAGCGTGATTCGATCCTCGATGCGATGGACGCCAAGCCGTTCGGACTGGCGAAGTCGGCTGCGAGGAAAGATGCGTTCACGTCGGAGATATTCGGCCAAATGCTCAAGGCGTGGGGCATCGACCCGCGGGCGTGGGACGACCCGATGTCGAAGGCGACAACCAAGTTCATCCATGAGTCGATCAAGGTTGGCGCCGAGGCCGGTATCCAGGACTTGGAAGAGTCGGGCTGGCAGCGTGTCAAGCCGGTTGAGTTCTACACGTCGAGCGAGCCGGTTGTCCAGGCGGCGGCGAGGCGTGCCGAGAGCTACGCCGAAACGATTGTCGGCGTCAACGACGAGACGGCGCGGCGGCTTGGCGAGGCGATCACCACGGGGTTGCAGGAGGCCGATTCACTGCACCGGATGAAGCAGCGGGTGCGGGATGCGTTCGAC